>JADNEJ010000015.1 GCA_016292295.1 Candidatus Thiodictyon intracellulare | reverse complement strand
CGGTGATGGGCTTCCGCCAATTTCTCACCCGTGGACTGGACAACGTCCCGGGCGAATCGACGCTAGTCTGCCTGGCGTGGAACCTAAAACGGATGGCCGTATTACGTCTGCAGTAAGGAGAATACCGCGGAAAACTGCGTTTCTAGCCGAAAACCGTCTCTTTCTTGCGACAAAAGCCCGTTCAAGGGCCTCAGGCGGTGGCGCCGGTCGCTAAGTTCGACAGGCTGCTAGGATGGGCAGGGCCGCTCCCGAGCCTACGCTGGCCTATTTCCCTGCACCGTCTTCGCAACTGACCGCTGACCAGGAAGCACTGCCCAAGCATGACCACGGACACTCATGAACCCGCCCCGGCGGCGCCGCCGGTCCCGTCCGCCCCGGCAGCGGTGCCGGTCCCGCCCGCTCCCGCGGCGCCGGCCGGCATCTCGGTCGGTCGTCGCCGCCATCCCGTGATCCGGGTCCTGCGTCTGCTGGGCGCGATCCTGGTCCCGGCCCTGCTCCTGGTGGTGCTGCTGCTGGGGCTGGTACTGGGGACCCAGAGCGGGTTGCGCACCGCGCTCGCCCTAGCGGCTGACCTGGCACCCGGCTTGATCCAGGTGGGCAAGGCGCAGGGCCGGGTCCTGGGGAGGCTGCACCTAGAGGACGTGCAGATCTGGCTTCCCGACCTGGATCTGCGCCTAGGCAGCTTCGACCTCGACTGGTCGCCCCTGGCCGTCGTCATGGGCACCCTGCGCATCGCCCGGGTCGCCGCTCGCAACGTCGATGTGGTCACAACCCCGTCCGAGGCCGCACAGGCCGCGGCCATCGTTTTGCCGCAGGTGGCGCTCCCCCTGCAGGCCGAAATCGGCGAGGCCCTGGTGGAGAACCTGCGCGTCCTGCACCGCGAGGTGGCCGCGCCGCTCTTCGTGCTGGATCGCGCCGCCCTGGGGGCGCGCGTCACCGGCAGCGATCTGGACCTCATAGGCTTGGAACTGGCCGCGGAGCAGTATGGGCTCAAGGCCAGGGCCGCGGGCCAAGCCCAGTTGACGGGTCAGTATCCATTAGACCTGAAACTGGACTGGGACCTGACCATGCCGCCCGCGGTGCAGATCGCAGGCCGCGGGCACCTCGGCGGGGACCTCGGCCGGCTTGTCGTCGCGTACGACCTGACTGGCTCGGTCCAAGTGAAACTGAGCGTCCAGGTAGACGAGGTGCTGAGGCGCCCACGCTGGGACGGTGTGGTGCAGGTCAAGGGCGTGCGGGTGCCGGACTTCCAGACGGACGCCCTCGAGGTGGCGGTGCGCGGGCGCCTGGAGACCCACGGGAACCTGGCGGCCGCGACCCTCACCGGCAGCCTGGACGGCACGGCACCGAACCATGAGGATTTCGGCCACCTGACGGCGGCCCTAGACGCCCAGTGGCAGGACCGGCGGCTCGACCTGCGCACACTCGACCTCACCGAGTCCGTCTCAGGGGCGCGGTTTTCCGCCAAGGGCGACCTGGATCTCAATCCCAGCCCCGGGACCTTCAAACTCGTCGGCGCCTGGGAGCGGCTGCGCTGGCCACTCACCGGCGCCGTGATCGCCACCGCACCCCAGGGTCGGGTCCAGGCGTCCGGCACCTTCGACGCCTATGACTACGCGGTCTCCGGGACGGTGCAGGGCTCCGCGTTCCCGGCCATTGACCTCGATCTCTGGGGCCAGGGGGACGCCAAGGGGACCCGGATCAGTGCGCTTCGGATGCTCACCCTGGGCGGCAGCCTGGAGGCGGCCGGCCGCCTCACCTGGGCGCCGGACCTCACCTGGGACCTAAAGGCGGAGGCCAAGGACTTGAATCCGAGCGTGATCGTCCAGGGGGTCGAGGACCGAATCGGCTTCAGTCTGGCGACCAAGGGCGGGCTTGCCGGCTTCAGCTATGACCTGACGGCCGCCGCCCAGGGCCTCGGGCTCCCCCCGACGCGCCTGCTGCTGGGCGGCACGGGCGATCTGCAAGGGACCGAGATCGTGTCGCTGCGCCTGGATGTCCTCAAAGGCCGCATTGATGGCCGCGCCCGCGTCGCCTGGGACCCGGCGGTGGCGTGGGAGGCGGATCTGGCTGCCGTTGGGGTCGACCCCGGTTCCTATGCCCCGGAGTGGCCTGGCCGCATTGACGGGCGTATCAGCAGCCGCGGCACCCTGGAAGCCAAGAGTCCGAACCTGACGGCGACGCTCATCGGGATCCAAGGGACCTTGCGCGGCTACCCCATCACCGCCGCGGGTCAGGTGCAGATGGCGGCCGGGACCATCCGGATCGATGGGCTGCGTGCCGCCTCGGGTCCCAGCAGTGCGCGGGTGGACGGCGTGATCAATGAGAAGCTTGATCTGCGCTTCGAACTCGCCTCACCGGATCTCGCGAGTCTCATGCCGAGGGCCAAGGGGAGCGTCCAGGCGCGCGGCAAGGTTCAGGGGGGAATCAAGGGGCCGACGGTGGCACTGGAGATCGAGGCCAAGGATGCGGCCCTGGCCGGTCAGGGAATCGCGCGCCTCATGGGCTCCGTGGACCTGGCCCTGACCCCGGAGGGTCCCTTGCGCGTCCAACTCGACGGCCAGGGGTTAACGGCCGGTGGCCTGCACTGGGAGCGACTGGAGGTGCGCGGGGACGGCAGCGTGCCGAACCATCGCCTGAGTGTCGTGGCCACCGGCCAACCCCTGTCCATCCGACTAGAGGCGGCCGTCGGACTCAAACTGGCCGCTGCCGGTCCGGCCGCTTACCGGGGGACCCTGAGCCGCTTAGATCTGGACAGCGCGAGCGACGGCAATTGGCGTCTCCAGAAGGCCATGCCTCTGAGCCTGATCGGCCCCAAGGTCGCGGCGGGCCCCTTGTGTCTGCGTAACGGCAAGGGCTCCGAGGGCTGTCTGGGGTTCGATCAGACAGACCCGGGCGAATGGACGGCCACCATCGACCTGGATCCCCTGGGGGCCGAGTTGGTCCAGGACCTGCTGCCCGCGAACCTGGCCGCGCAGGGCGCTGCCCGGGTTAAGGGGCGCTTTACGGCCAAGGGTCCGGTATTGACCGGCAGTGCTCTGGCCGAGCTTCCCCAGGGGCGTCTGCGTCTGGACCTGGGCCAGGCCAGGTTCGAGGAACTTGACCTCTCTCAAGCGCGCCTGACCCTGGACGCCAGCGCCCGGGGCCTGAGGGCGCGACTGGACCTGCCGCTGCGGGGCCTGGGTCAGCTCGGCGCCTCGGTAGACCTGCCGGGCTGGCGCCTCGACGCCCCGGCGCGCCCGGACCAGCCCTTGCGCGGTGCGGTGCACGGAGGCGTCGCGGGGCTCGCACGGTTCTCCAACCTGGTCCCGAACCTGACCGGGATCACCGGCAAGCTGGCCCTGGACTTCGACCTGGGCGGCACCCTGAGCAGGCCCGGGGTCAAAGGCCAAGCGACGCTGCGCGGCTTCGGTGCCGAGGTGGCGCTGTTTGGCACCAAGATCACCAACCTGAATGTCACGCTTGCGGCGCCGGCCCTGGAGCGGCTGACTATCCAAGGCCAGTGTGAGGTCGGCGGCCGGCGCCTGTGGCTCAGCGGTGACGCCGCGAGCGGCGCCGACGGTCTCAGCGGCCAGTTGCTGATCGTGGGAGAGCGGCTCAAGGTAGCGGACACCAAGGAATATCAGGTCACCGTCTCACCCCATATTGAGATCGGCTTGACCCCCCAGGGCGCCCAGGTGCGGGGCGAGATCAAGGTCCCAGAGGCGCGCATCCGGCCGCGCAAGCTCCCGGCTGGGACCCTGCTGCCGTCTCCAGACATCGTGTTGGTCGATCAGACCTGGGCGCACAAGCTGCCATTCCCGGTGGACCTCGACCTGCGCCTCAAACTCGGCAACGACGTGACCATCGACGCCTTCGGGGTACGCGGGCGCCTGATCGGCGACCTGCGCATCCGTCAGGCCCCGGGCCGGGAGATGCTGGGCGATGGCCAATTGGCGATCGTGGATGGGGTCTACCGGTTCAACCCAGGGATCGGGCTTGGCACCGACCTGATCCCCATCCTGAGCGGCCTGGGCACCGAGTTGGGCACCCCCCTGACCATCACCCAGGGGCTGCTAGTCTTTTCCAGCAGCCCCATCGGCAATCCAGGCCTCCTGCTCATGGCTCAGCGTGAGAGCGGCAGCCTCAACGCCGGGGTGCGGGTGGTGGGGACGCTACGTAACTCCAGATTCGCCTTCTTCTCCGAGAGCGACCCGGGCATGAAACAGGCGGAGATCACCAAATACCTGCTGACCGGTATCGCGCCCCGCGCCGACGGGGGGCAGGGGGGCGAGGCCCTGGCGGTGGGGACCTATGTGGCGCCTAACCTGTATATGGAATATGAGAGCGGTATCGGCGACAGCAAGAATGCGGTCAAGCTGCGCTATGATTTGAGCCGAAGCATCGAACTCGAGGCCGAAAGCGGGAGCACCCCGGGCGCCGATATCTTCTACAAGTTTGAGCGTTGACGCGATGACCGATCCTGACTCCGGGCCGAGTGCCGGGCCCCTGCCCCGCGCCACCACGCTGCGCCATCCGCGGTACTGGCCCAGTTGGCTTGCCGTAGGTCTGGCTTATGCCCTGGGTCGGCTCCCCTTCCCGCTCCTGTGGGCACTAGGTCAGGGCCTCGGACGGCTCGGCTATCACCTGGCGGCGGACCGACGCGAGGTCGCCCGCCGCAATTTGGGCGCCTGCCTCGCCGATCGCGCACCGACGCAGCGCGAGCGCATCCTGCGCGCCCATTTCGGCTGGCTGGGGGTGGCCGCGGTCACCCAGGGGGTGGTGTGGGGGGTCTCGCGGGCGCGGCTCAAGCGTCTGGTGCTCATCCGCCATCGCGAAGTCATCGACGCCTGCATCGCCGCCGGTCGGCCGGTGATCGTGTTGGTGCCCCATTTCATGGGGCTGGAACTGGCGGGCGCAGCCTTCACCGGGCTGGTCCATTCAGGGGTCTACATGTACCAGAAGATCCGTGACCCGGTGGTGGATCTCCAAGTCAAGCGGGCGCGGCGCCAGTATGGCAGTGTCTCCATCGAGCGCAGCGATGACCTGCGCGGCCTGATCCGCGTGGTGCGCTCCGGTACGCCTTTCTTCTACCTGCCCGACCAGGACGGCGGGCGTCGTGGTATATTCGTACCCTTCTGCGGTGTGCCTGCCTCCACGGTCCCCATGCTCGGGCGCTTCGCCGCCCTGTCTGGGGCCCTGGTGATCCCGACCTTCGCTCGCTACCTGCCCTGGGGCCGGGGGCTGGAACTCTCCTTCGACGCGCCGCTCAGTCCCTTTCCCACCGGGGACCAGGCGGCCGATGCGGCCCTGATGAACCGGGTGATCGAGGCGCGCATCCACATCATGCCGGAGCAATATTTTTGGGTGCATCGCCGCTTCAAGACCCGTCCTGCGGGCGCGCCGCCCTTCTACCCGCCGAAACGCCGCCGTTCCTGAGCCAATCCGCACTCCTGGGAGCAGCGGGCGGCCGGGGCAACCGCGGATTCCGCCTGGGCCGCGCCCGGGACTGGCTGATCGGCGTCGCCCTGCTCGTCGCCCTACTCGCGGCGGTGCAGTACAGCGTCGGCTGGGGCACCCTGCTCGCCTCCTGGCTGGCTTTCTCCCCACTCCTGGTCGCCTGGCTCTTCCTGCTCACGACCCTGAGCTATGGCCTGCGCGCCGTGCGCATCCGCGATTGGTTCCGCCCGCGCTTGCCGGGGCAGTTCCTCTATGTGCTGCGCCTAACGATCCTGCACAACAGCGCCAACAACCTGCTGCCCATGCGCACCGGGGAACTCGTCTTCCCCTGGCTGATGCGCCGCTATTTCGGCTTCAGTCTGCTGGAGGCGACTGCGGCGCTCCTGTGGATCCGGATCCTGGACATGCATTTCCTGGGGCTCGTCGCTATCTTGATCCTGGACCTGCGCGACCCCTGGTGGGTCTGGTGGGTCACGGGGCTCACCTGGGTCGCCGGGCTCTCGGTGCTGGCCCTGATCGGGCGCGCCGGCGCCTCGCCCTGCTTGGCCGGAGGCGGGCGGCTGCGCGCCCTGGTGCGGCAGGTGGCCGCCGCGGCGCCGCGCAACCCCTGGCTCATTGCCCGGGTCTATCTGTGGACGGCCGGGACCTGGACGCTCAAGTTCCTCGCCTTTGCGAGTGTCCTGGCACACTTCGTCCCGACCGCCTTTTGGCAGGTGCTGGCCGGGGTGATGGGAGCGGAGCTTTCTAGTGTCCTGCCCGCCCACGGCATCGCCGGCAGCGGCAGCTACGAGATCGCCGCCATGGCCGCCCTGGTACCAATGGGGGTGGCGCTCAAGGTCGCCTTGGTCGGGGCAGTCAACCTGCATCTGTTCGTCCTCGGCACCACCCTGCTGCTGGGCGGCCTGGCCTTCCTGCTGCCGCGGCCGGGGGGGAGCCGCGCGACGACTGATCACACTAAATCCGGGAATTACTCACACAAAGAAAAACAAATCATTGAAGGCGTTGGGTCGATCACCGCGCTGGTGACCTCCTCGACCTAAATATCGCGTTGAAACACTAGTGTCCCAACGTTGTTCAACCATTCTTCTTAAGAATTTTATTATAAAGACGTAATTGCGCTTCTTTGGAAAATCGACTTGAACGCCGGTCCCTCGCTCGGCCAGTCTTCCGCCTTATCCGACGGGCGAGAGACATGGCTGCAGGTAAACTGGTTTTCGCACAACTCACCGATCATCTTCCGCTGCAGATCTTTCGGCAATGCGTGCAGCGTTATGGCGGTCATCACAAGATCAAATCGTTCACATGCCTGGATCAACTTCTCTGTATGACGTTCGTGCAACTGACTAGCCTTGATCACAAATCCGCCAAAGGCCGGCCGGCCCATGTGGGTTTGCGCGCGCAAGGCCATATTCTGCAAGGGAGCGGCGATGCCGGGACTGAACAAGGTGGGCGGAATTATGATCAAGGCCGTTCAACGTTCAAACGTCTTCAGTTGTCGACGCTCACGATCGGTTACAGGGACGGGAGCAGCACGCAGTAATGGCATCGCAGGGAATCAGTAGAATTCTGAAAAAATTGTACCTTACGACATATTCCAAGAAATAGCATTAGAATTTCCATCGTGGGGTACTAGTGTTCTACGATCGTGGCTACCCGACCTTTTGGTTCTTCGCGCTCCATGCGCTGAAACAGCGAGATTTCTGCATGCGCCTGTCTGTCGTATTCTCAAACTAAATCAAAGACTTTATGGCCTCTTGTGTCGCCAGTGCGGTGCTCGCTTTCACTCCCAGCGCGGACGTCCGTCGCCAGTACGAAGCTTATGAGCTGCCCACCGTGCCGCATGCAGATGCGCTTGGTACGAGTGACCCTCAAGAGCGGGGAGACCGAGGTGCTGACCACCTTGCTGCACGATGAGGAAGCCTTTCCAGCGCATGTTTTCAAACACCTATATAACTTAAGGTGGGGCATAGAGGAGCAATACAAACGCGCCAAGTGCCTAGTGGAGATCGCGAATTTCTCCTGGCGCAGTGCCCAGTGCGTACGTCAGGATTTCTACGCCAAAATCTTCGCCATGAACCTCACGACGATTCTGGTCTGGGTCGCCCAGGCGATTGCCGACCGGCTCTACCAGACGCGGCGTCACGCCTACCGGATGAACTTCGCCAACACCTTCTCGCAGATGAAGCACGCCATCGCATGGCTGCTCTTGGGACTCGCGGGCCAGGAATTGGTCACTGCGTTGGTCTTGACGATGGCGGCCAGTGTCGAAGCCGTGCGACCAGATCGCGTCGCCCTACGCAAGATAATGCCGTCTAAAATCCAGGGTTTCAACCCCAACTTCAAGCGCTGCCGGTAAGCGTGGCCTAAATTAATGGCATTGGGATCCAAGTGCCCTTCGATCCCTGCAAATCGAAAGCGAGACTTTAGAATTGCAAGGATGTTTCCCCGTCACGCACTCCAAACCGTCGAGCAGGCCCTTGCGCGCCAGGCGGCGGTCGCCCTGATCGGGCCGCATCAGGTCGGCGAGACCGCGCTGGCCCTGACTATCGCCGAAACGACGGGGTCGCTTTACCTGGACTTGGAACTGCCCCAGAAGCGGGCGAAACTGGCCGATCCGACGCTCTTTCTGTCCGCTTACGAGGACCGGCTGGTCATCCTCGACGAGATCCACCGGGTCCCGGAACTGTTCCAGATCCTGCGCGGGCTCATCGATCAGAGCCGACGGCGGAGGCGGCGCACTGGCCGCTTTCTGGTCCTGGGATCGGCTTCCATGGATCTCCTGCGGCAATCGGGAGAGAGCCTGGCCGGACGCATCGAGTATGTCGATCTGGCGCCGCTCAACTGCCTGGAGGCCGCCCCGAACTCCGCCGCGTTGAATCGCCTGTGGCTGCGCGAGGGCTTTCCGGACAGCCTGCTGGCCACCTCCGATGCCGACAGCCTGGTCTGGCGCTAGGATTTTATCCGGGGAAGACCGCTACCCCTTGGCCGCGGGGGTGGAGGCCATCGGGCTTACGGCCGCGTTGACGGAGTTGGCGGCGGCTGCTCCGGCTTAAGGCGTGTCCTGACGCCTCAGCCCGCTGGTCATCGGCACGAAGCGCACCGGCAGCACCTGGTGGCCCTTGGCCTGCCCGGTCGCCTCCTTAACGTAGACGCAGAGGTCCTGGATGGCCTCGGGCGCGCCGAGGGGGATCACCAGCCGCCCGCCCGGCCGCAGTTGTTCCAGGAGGAATTTGGGGAGCCGCGGTGCGGCGGCGGTGACGATGATGCCGGCGAAGGGGGCCGCCTCCGGCCAGCCCTGCCAACCGTCTCCGGTGCGCACCTGCACCTGGTCATAACCCAGTTCTGCCAAGGTCGTGCGGGCGCGCTGCGCCAGTTCCAGGACTATCTCCATCGAGTAGACCGCGAGTCCCATAGCGGCCAGCACCGCTGCCTGGTAGCCGCAGCCGGTGCCGATCTCCAGGACCCGCTCCCCGGCGCCGCACTGGAGCAATTGGCTCATGATAGCGACGATATAGGGCTGGGAGATGGTCTGGCCGCTGCCGATGGGCAGCGGGTGATTGGCGTAGGCCAAGTCGCGCTGCGCGGGTGGCACGAAGGCGTGGCGGGGGACAGCGGACAGGGCGGCACGCACGGCGGGGGCGAGGCGGTCGAAACCGAGTTCCTGCCGGGTGTGGCGGACCTCGGACTCGATTTCGGCGATCAGTGATTCGCGGCGGCTGTTCATGCCTAAAGTCTAGCAGACTGTCGGACTTAGCGACTGGCGCCACCGCCTGAGGCCATTGGACGGGCTTTTGTGGCAAAAAAGAGGCTGTTTTCGGCTAGAAACGCAGTTTTCCTCGGTGCTCTCCTGACTGCAGACGTAATACGGCCATCCGTTTCAGGTTCCACGCCAGGCAGA
>JADNEJ010000425.1 GCA_016292295.1 Candidatus Thiodictyon intracellulare | reverse complement strand
CGTGCCAGGTAGCCCTTGGACAGCCAGTCCTGCACCGACAGCGGCAGGAGCAAGTTAGTGTCGCGGTCCATCAGGTAGAAGCGGCGCATCGGCAGTAGCACTCCAGCCATCATGATTTATCCAGGCAGTGTACCGGACCCGCCGCCCCGACGGGGTCCAGAAGCCCGACAGGCTGCTAGGACGACGGCGGTGAAGAGAGCAAAAAGTGTCCAGATCATCTACGTCTCCCCTTGGTTGTTGGACTGGCGGAGCGCGGCGCCGCGGCGCGGATAGTGGTCTGGGGCGATGCTTGGGTCGGCTCGGGCACCGGTAACTCGCGCTGTGGCAATATTGGCCAAAATGTCGACAGACTTCTGAGGACTGGTTCGCAGAAACGGAGGCGAAGCATGATTTCAGTCGCGGTCTGGCGGAACGGTCGTCGTTCGCCCGGTTCGTTGCGGTGCTTGCGTCTGGTCAGCACTTGGCGGTGCCGCAGTGTTAGCATTGAGGTTTCTGGCGACCACAGAGAGAACAGAAAGATGGCCTACGAGAAAATCAAAGTCCCGGCGGATGGAGCAAAGATCCGGGTTAACGCGGACCTGTCCCTATCCGTGCCGGACCAGCCGATTATCCCGTACATTGAGGGCGACGGGATCGGGATCGATATCACACCGGTGATGATTGCGGTGACGGATGCCGCGGTTGAGCGCGCTTACGGTGGGACGCGGCGGATCACATGGATGGAAATCTACGCCGGCGAGAAGTCCACGCGAATCTATGGGGAGGACGTTTGGTTACCGGCGGAGAGCCTGCGGGCAGTCAAGGAGTTCGTGGTCTCCATCAAAGGGCCCTTGACCACGCCGGTGGGCGGCGGCATCCGTTCGCTTAACGTCACTTTGCGGCAGGAGCTTGACCTCTATGTCTGCCTGCGGCCGGTGCGCTACTTCACCGGGACCCCCAGTCCGCTCAAGGAGCCTCAGCACACCGACATGGTGATCTTCCGTGAGAACGCGGAGGATATCTACGCCGGCATCGAGTGGCAGGCGGGGACCCCCGAGGTCAAGAAGGTCATTGACTTCTTGCAGGACGAGATGGGTGTCACCAAAATTCGCTTCCCGGCAACGTCCGGGATCGGCATCAAACCGGTCTCGCGGGAGGGGACTGAGCGGCTGGTTCGCAAGGCCATTGCGTACGCCATCGACAACGATCGCGCCTCGGTGACCCTGGTACACAAGGGCAACATCATGAAATTTACCGAGGGCGCTTTCAAACAGTGGGGGTATTATCTGGCAAAATCCGAGTTCGGTGCGGTGGAACTCGATGGCGGGCCCTGGTGCCACTTCAAAAACCCTAAGACGGGCCGGGATATCGTGGTCAAGGATGTCATCGCGGACGCGTTCCTCCAACAGATCTTGCTGCGGCCCAAGGACTATGCGGTGATTGCCACACTCAACCTCAACGGCGACTACATCTCCGATGCCCTGGCGGCGCAGGTTGGGGGTATCGGGATGGCCCCCGGGGCCAACCTTTCTGACTCGGTGGCAATGTTCGAGGCGACCCACGGCACCGCTCCCAAATACGCGGGCAAGGACCAGGTCAACCCCTGTTCCTTGATCCTCTCGGCCGAGATGATGTTGCGACATATGGGCTGGACCGAGGCGGCGGACTTGATCATTAAGGGCGTGGAGGAAGCGATCGCCGACAAGACCGTGACCTATGACCTGGAGCGGCTAATGCCGGGGGCCACCAAGCTGAGTTGCTCGGCCTTTGGCACGGCGATGATCGCGAAAATGTAGAGCGCGCGGTTGCTCCCACGGTGTCCGCTCGCGGCAAAACGGGCGTGCCGATCGGTCGGTACGCCCGCAGGAGTGTAACGGCAGTCCCGTCGTCGCGGATGGGGTCGGGTGGGTGCTTCATCCCACTCGGTGGACTTGGGCCGCGTGCAGTCCCTTGGGTCCATGGCTTACCTCAAATTCGACTCAAATTCGACTTTTTGCGCTTCTCTCAAGGTTTTATATCAATCCATGTCGATTGCAGAGAAGTGCACGAACACGTCTTCTTCGCGGCCGTCGGGCTTCACGAACCCGCAGCCCTTCGCGTTGTTGAACCACTTGACAATACCGGTGATCATTTGTGGCATACTCCTCCTAGAGGCTCCCAGGAGGCTCCGAGGTTTGCTCGGTATAGTCTTTATAGTGTCGTCCGGCGCCATACCTTGATTCCGGCGATCGGTGCCATACGTCGCTAGTATAGTAAACTGATTTGTCTGGTTAAACCGGACAACTGCCGCGGTCCCCGGCAACGCCTTGTCGCGGCCTTGCCCCCTTCAGGCCGGTCCCCGTCGGCGACTGTGATGAGGGAGGGGGCTGGGGACTTGGCCGCAACAGCGAGGCCCTCGTGAGTCGCACGATGACGAAATTTGTCTAGAATCCCGAACCATGAGTGATCAGATCCCCAATGAGGAGCGTGAGTCCGGGCTGACCGTACAGGAGGCGCGGCCGAAGCTTCGTCGGCCGCCGCTGTTCAAGGTCATGCTACTCAACGACGACTACACCCCGATGGAGTTTGTGGTGCAGGTGCTGGAGACCTTTTTTGCGATGACCCGCGAGAAGGCTACCCAGGTCATGCTGCACGTGCATACTCGGGGGGTGGGTGTGTGCGGAGTCTATACTCGGGACATCGCCGAGACCAAGGTCATCCAGGTCAGCGATTTTTCTCGCAGTCATCAACATCCGCTGATGTGTACCATGGAGGAGGCATGAAGCAGACAGGTGCTGTGAGTGCGAATGCCGTGGAGCCCCGCGCGCGGCAGTGATCCACACGAAACGCCGTGCGCGCGACAAAGCAGATAGAATTGGTTCCCTTAACCCCGCTTGGACGAGTCCGATGCTGAGTAAAGAGCTTGAGTTCACGTTGAACCGCGCGTTCAAAGAGGCGCGT
Organism: Candidatus Thiodictyon intracellulare; assembly: GCA_016292295.1. GTDB lineage: Bacteria > Pseudomonadota > Gammaproteobacteria > Chromatiales > Chromatiaceae > Thiodictyon > Thiodictyon intracellulare. The sequence continues at coordinate 6,440 of JADNEJ010000425.1, read as the reverse complement.
GAGAAGCACCACGAGTACATGACCGTGGAACACATGCTCCTGTCCCTCTTGGACAACCCGGCGGCGGCCAAGATCCTGCGCGCCTGCGGTGCCGACGCGGAGCGATTGCGCCGGGAGATCACGGCCTTTATCGACGAAACAACACCCATGATCCCGGCCAACGAGGACCGTGACACCCAGCCGACTCTGGGCTTCCAGCGGGTGCTCCAGCGGGCCGTCTTTCATGTGCAGTCTGCGGGCAAAAAGGAAGTTACGGGCGCCAACGTACTGGTCGCCCTGTTCAGCGAGCATGAATCTCATTCTGTGTACTTATTGAACCAGCAGGACATCACCCGGCTCGACATCGTCAACTATATCTCGCACGGGATCTCGAAAGTCCCGGGTGAGAGTGCGGAGAATGAGGGCCATGGGGACGCCGACGAAATGCGCAGGGACGAGAATGAAGGCACCAGTCCTCTGGAGAGCTTCGCTATCAATCTCAACGAGATAGCCCGTCAGGGGCGGATAGACCCCCTGATCGGACGGGCGGCCGAGGTCGAGCGGACCGTCCAGATCCTGTGCCGTCGACGCAAGAATAACCCGCTGTTCGTGGGCGAGGCCGGAGTCGGTAAGACCGCCATCGCCGAGGGCCTGGCCAAGAAGATCGTGGATCGAGAGGTCCCAGAGGTGCTCAAGGACGCCGTGATCTATGCTCTCGACCTGGGTGGGCTGGTGGCGGGCACCAAGTATCGGGGCGATTTCGAGAAGCGCTTGAAGGCTGTCCTCACCCAACTCAAGCGGCAACCGTGCGCCATCTTGTTCATTGATGAGATCCACACCATCATCGGCGCCGGATCGGCCTCAGGCGGCGTCATGGACGCCTCCAACCTGATTAAGCCGGTACTTGCCTCGGGTGATTTGCGCTGCATCGGCTCGACGACCTATCAAGAATACCGAGGCATCTTTGAAAAAGACCGGGCGCTGGCCCGGCGCTTTCAGAAGATCGACGTCGAGGAACCGAGTGTGGAGGAGACCATCGAGATCTTGAAGGGGCTCAAGTCACGCTTCGAGGCCCACCACCAGGTCACCTATACCAATCCGGCCCTGCGTGCCGCGGCGGAACTCTCCAACCGCTATATCAACGACCGGCACCTGCCGGACAAGGCTATCGACGTCATAGACGAGGCCGGGGCCAATGTTCAGCTGATGAGCCCAGCGAAACGCAAGAAACGCATTGACGTGGCGGACGTCGAGTCGATCGTCGCCAAGATTGCCCGCATCCCGCCGAAAAAAGTCTCGGTGTCGGATATCGAGTCGCTGCGTAATCTGGATCGGGACCTGAAGATGGTAGTCTACGGCCAAGAGGCGGCCATCGACGCGCTGACCGCGGCCATCCGCATGAATCGCTCCGGGCTGGGGCACGAGGAGAAGCCGATCGGCTCCTTCCTGTTCACCGGTCCCACCGGGGTGGGCAAGACCGAGGTCACCCGCCAACTCGCCCGCATCCTGGGGATGGAACTGATCCGCTTCGACATGTCCGAGTATATGGAGCGCCACACGGTATCGCGCTTGATCGGCGCCCCGCCCGGCTATGTCGGTTTCGATCAGGGCGGGCTCCTGACCGAGGAGATTAACAAACACCCGCACGCGGTGCTGCTGATGGATGAGATCGAGAAGGCCCACCCGGACGTCTTCAATCTACTGCTCCAGGTGATGGACCACGGTACCCTCACCGACAATAACGGCCGCAAGGCGGACTTCCGCAATGTGGTGTTGGTGATGACGACCAACGCCGGTGCGGAGGAGACGGCGCGCCGCTCCATGGGCTTTGCCGAGCAGGATCATTCCACGGACGGCCTGGAGGCGCTCAAGCGCTACTTTACCCCCGAGTTTCGCAACCGGCTCGACGCGGTCGTGCAGTTCAGTCCCTTGAGTGCGGAGACCATCAAGAGTGTGGTCGACAAATTCATCTTTGAGTTGGAGCATCAACTCCTGGACAAGAAGGTCTTCCTCGTCGTGGATGCGGCCGCCCGCGCCTGGATCGCCGAGAAGGGCTATGATTCGCGGATGGGTGCGCGACCGATGGCTCGTGTGATCCAGAACCACATAAAGAAGCCTTTGGCAAACGAACTCCTGTTCGGATCGCTGGTCGGCGGGGGCTCGGTACGGGTCTACGTGGAGGACGGTGAACTCGGCTTTGCCGTCGATTCGGCCAAGGCTCTGGCCTGATCATCCGCGCATCATTTGGGCACGAATCATTGCGCAGCTCCATAAATCCCTTCTTTTTTTGCAAAGTAAAAGATCTCTTGTTGTTGATAATCGGGAAGACGGATCGTGGCAAGTCGCCAGGGTTTACACGAACCGCAGGTCGTCGATGGCCAGCGAAGTACGCGGCGACCAGCATGAGGAACCGGAGGCGATTCGTCGCCCGGTGATGAGGCGGCAAGACACGCGGCAAGGGCGTCGAGCGACCCCGTTCGGGCGCGAAACCCGCTCGCTCGCGGCGATTCGACGCGCCCGTCGGTAAGCTGGTGCGCCAGTCACCCGGTAGCGGGGTGGCCGCACTTGCCGCACCGGGCGACCGGTTCGGCCACTTTGGTTTCGTCCTTAAGTTCGCATCCCGGGTCGCTCGCCACGAGCGAGTCGAATAGACAAACGCGCGCGACTACCCGCTCGGCGATCCGCCGGGCAAAGCCGCCACGTCCGTCCCTGGGCTTGCCGGGCCAGAGGACCAAGCGGGTCCGTATGGTCGCGATCCCCGGGCGACAGGAGCAGATCAGCGCGCCCGATACACGATGCGACCCTTGGTCAGGTCGTAGGGCGTGAGTTCCACTGTAACCTTGTCGCCTGTGAGGATTCTGATGTAGTGCTTACGCATCTTGCCGGAGATGTGGGCGGTCACGATGTGACCGTTCTCCAGTTGTACTCGAAACACTGTATTGGGTAGGGTCTCAGTGACCGTCCCTTCCATCTGGATAACGTCGTCTTTAGACATAGTTCATGTGTACTGGAAAGCAGTTCCGGTATCGTAAAGGGTTGGTAGTATAGCATAGGGCATCCCTACGAGTCTGGTGGCAATGGCTGGCGCGCCTGGCGGACCACTTAGGCTGCCGGGCGATCCCGGTTTAGGTAAGATCGGGGTCTCGCATGGCGTCCAGACCCGCCCAGCGGCGCCCATCCCATGCCTCGATGGGCCTGAATGTTGCTTTATAGGCCATTTTCCTGGACGCCTCAATCCAGTAGCCAAGGTAGACGTAGGGCAGCCCGAGCCGTCGCGCGGTCGCAATCTGGGCCAATACCGCAAAGGTTCCCAGTCCTCGCTCGGACAGGTTGGGGTCGAAGAAGGTGTAGACCGCCGACAGCCCGTGGAGAAGCAGATCGGTGACGGCGATCCCAACCAGGCGTCCGTCCAAGCGCAGCTCCAGAAAGCGGGTCTCCCCGCCCCAGGGATCGACCAGGAACCGGCGGTAGCTCTCGATGCTGGTGTCGTCCGCCATACTTCCATCCGCGTGCCGGTGCGCGAGATAGCGCAGATACAGGGCAAACTGGGGCGGGTCGAAGAGCGCAGGGGTCTCGATGACGCGCAGCTGCGGGGCGTTGCGCGCCCAGTTGCGCCGTTGGGAGCGGTTGGGCCGGAAGGTACCGACCGGGAGGCGCACCGGCACGCAGCGGGCGCAGCCCCGGCAGGCCGGGCGGTAGACGTGGGCGCCGCTACGGCGGAACCCCTGGTCCACTAGGGCCTGGTAGGTGACGACGTCGATGCGGGCCAAGGGGTCGACGAAGAGGGTCCGGGCGCGCCGTTTATCCAAGTAGGAACAGGGGTGCTCGGCGGTCAAATAGAGTGCGAGTTGCCGCTCGCGATTTCCTTCAAATCCCGGGTTCATAGCTGATCCTGCCGGTGCTGCCGCGCTGCACCCGGCGGGTGATCCACGGGGAAGTGCAGCACCCCGTCGTCCCAGATCCCGGCGTCCTCGGGGGCGGCGCAGTAGCGCTCTAGCCGGGTGACGAACTCGGCGCGCGGCAACTCCAGCGCGCCCAGGCTCATCAGGTGCTCGGTGCGCAGTTGGCAGTCGATCAGCTCGAAGCCGCGCCCGGCAAGGACCTGACAGAGATGAACCAGGGCCACCTTGGAGGCATTCGCGGCGCGGCTGAACATGGATTCGCCGAAGAATACCTGGCCGATGGCCACCCCGTACAGGCCTCCGACCAGGAGCCCACCCTCCCACACCTCCACCGAGTGGCTGATTCCGAGGTGGTGCAGGTCTTCATAGGCGGCAATCATCTCCGGCAGGATCCAGGTGTCGTTCGCAGGGTCGTGTGAGCCGCTCCCGCCACGGTGGCGCGCGCCCGCGCAGCCACGGATGACGGCGGCGAAGTCGCAATCCATGGTCACCCCGAGTTGTCGGCGCCGCAGCCGCTTGGCCAGGCTGTGCGAGATGTGGATGTGCCCCGGGAACAGGACGGTGCGCGGGTCCGGGGACCACCAGAGGATCGGGTCGCCGACGCTGAACCAAGGGAAGATGCCACGCCGGTAAGCGTTGGTGAGGCGCCGCGGGCTTAGATCCCCACCGGCCGCCAGCAGCCCGTTGGGGTGGCGCAGTGCCCGCCGGACATCCGGGAAGGGTCGCTGGTCATCGGGCGCGAGGAGCGGAATCATGAGCTCAATCAAGAGCGGCAAGCGGTAGACGGGCGTCCATGGCCGGCGGCCTGCGGAAGGGACTGTGTGCGTGCATCGCTTGGTGGTACTCGTTCATACCCTGGGTCTCATGGGCGAGAAAGCGTCCGATGGCCTCCCGAAAGCGCGGGTCCGCGATCCAGTGGGCGGACCAGGTCGGCGTCGGCAGGAACCCCCGGCTGACCTTGTGTTCACCCTGGGCGCCCGGCTCGAAGCGCGCAAGCCCCGCCGCGATACAGTGCTCTAGCCCCTGATAGTAGCAAGCCTCGAAATGCAGACTGTGAAAATCTGTGAAGCAGCCCCAGTGGCGCCCGAACAGCGAGCGCTCACCCACCAGATTGAAGGCGGCCGCGACGATCTCCTGGCCATGCTCGGCGAACACCAGGAGCAGGTTGCGCCCCATGGTCCGTGCGATCTCCTGAAAGAAGGGCAAGGTCAGGGTTGGAACACCACCACGTTTGTCGAAGGTGTCCCGGTAGAGGCGATGGAAGGTTACCCACTGTGCCTCGCTGACCTCATCACCAAGGATGCGCCGGATACTGACCCCGGCCTCCTGCACCCGGCGCCGCTCTCGCTTCACCTTCTTACGCTTCTCCGCGGTGAAGGTCGCCAGGAAGTCGTCGAAGGAGTGGTAGCCCTGGTTGGTCCAGTGGAACTGGCAGCCGACCCGCCGCATCAGTCCTCGCGCCTCCAACAGATCGGTCTCCGCGGCGGTGGTGAAGAGCCAGTGCAGCGATGATACATCCAACTCCTGCGCGACCCGCAGCGCCCCGTCCGCCAGCGCGCGGGCGACCTGCGCGCCCGCCGGGTGGTCTCCGACGAGCAACCGCGGGCCGGTTGCGGGGGTGTAGGGTGAGCCCAGGACCAGCTTTGGATAGTAGGCAAGCCCGTGGCGGCGGTAGGCGTCCGCCCAGGCCCAGTCGAAGACGAATTCGCCGTACGAGTTGAATTTGAGGTAGCAGGGGGCCGCGGCGACCAGTTCCCCCGCAGCGTCGCGCAAGGCCAGGTGACGCGGGACCCAACCCAGGGCCTCCCTGACACAGCCATGGTGTTCCATGGCGCTGAGAAACTCATGGCGCAGGAAGGGCGTGTCGGGGTCCGCGAGGCGGTTCCAGTCCGCGGCCGGGAGCTTGTCGATAGCGTCGTGGGTGCTGAGGCGATACATGGGCCCGGGTCGGTGGTTGGTCGGTAGCGGCTAGATGTGGGCGAATTCGGCAGGGTAACATCCGGCGGACCGACGGGGACCGCGGATCGCTTGGAACATGCTCGATGGCTGGAGACTCGCTTGCAGCGAGAACCTAGGGCGCTGTTAGCGGGCATCGGACTGGGCCTCGCGGCATGAGCGAACGCGTGTCAGGGCACGAGAGAATTGTGTCCTTCCGGTAAGGCTGCATGAAATCCCGTTCCTGGCCCGGTAGCGCAGGAGCCCCGTTTTTGGTGATCCTGAGGCTCTACGATGTCACTTTGTCACTCCCCGCCGCTGCGGATCTGGCACAGACGGCCGCGGCCTTTACCCACTGACACAGCACACGCCCGTGGGCGCGCGCATTCCCACGGACCGCTGGGCACAGGCGGTGGCACTGGCCGCTCGCCATGGGGTAAGCAAGGTCGCCGCGACCCTGCGGCTGGACTACGCCGGTTTGAAGCGGCGGCTGACGGCGCCTGTGCCGGTGCCCAGCGCGGCGTTGCCGGCCTTTGTGGAAATGATGCTGGGTTTATCACCGTCGGGGCCGGGCTGCGTGCTGACCCTATCCGACGCGCGTGGCCGTTCGCTGCGCATTGAGTT
>JADNEJ010000464.1 GCA_016292295.1 Candidatus Thiodictyon intracellulare | reverse complement strand
GGTCCGGGTGAAGGTTGCAGGCAATGAAGCGAAACGCCAGTGCATCGTACGTGGCCCGCTCGATCTTGCGGCTGAAGAAACGCCCGGTGGCGTAGCCATCGATCAGCAACGCCAACAGCATGACCGGGTGATCAGGCGTGCTCCCAGTGCCGCCATACGCCTGCATCAGCACGCTCAGATCCAAGCAGAAGGGCGCGATCACCGAGCAGGCAAGCAGGTAGCAGCCGTCGCTCAGCCAATAGGGCCAGGACCCGGCGTCGCTCAGGGCCGCCTTCAGGTCCAGGCTGGGCAGCCCCTCCGGGATCAGGTAATACAGCGTGAGCAGCAGCCCGTCCCAGAGGATGGCCTCGAAGTGATAGCAGATCAGGGTCAGTCAGGTGGCCTCGGCGGCGTCGCTCAAGACTCGCCGACGCTGCCGCAGCGCCGCGCCGCCCAGGCCCTCCAGGAGGCCGATGGTCAGATTCAAGGAGCCGCGGGCGGCCAGTCGCCGCCACAGAAGATAGGGCAGCAGGTGCCGCGTCCAGGCGGAGCGCTGGAGCTTGTCAGGCCCGCGTGAGCAGCGGGCGCTCCCCGAACAGGGCGCGGCTGATCCACCAGATCATGGGTGCCTCGTAGAGCGGCTTGAACCACCATAGGAGCAGTAGCCACCAATCCGCCCGCGCGCCGCACAGGGGCAGCGCCAGGAGCCCCACGGGCAGAGCACTGAGCCACCAGAGCCCCCACAGGGTCTGGAATCAGGCGCGCCCCAGGGTGAAACCCAGGCCGATCCCCTTCCAGTCCAAGCGCGTGCGCAACGCCACGGCCTTGATCACAAATCCGCCTAAGGCCGGCCGGCCCATGTGGGTTTGCGCGCGCAAGACCATGTTCTGCAAGGGAGCGGCGACGCCGGGACTGAACAAGGTGGGCGGAATTATGATCAAGCCCCAACGCCACGGTTATGCGGTCAAGCTCCACCCTCGCTCTCGGGCGCGCCGGGCGCCGACCCAGCACCTCTATCCATTCGTCCCGCCAAGCCGAAATACAACATCACTGCGACCCATCCCAAGACTTACACCACGTATTTAACCCCCGTCGCCGCGCCGCTCGCGGACCAAAAGGCCTCCACCATCGCCGCCGACAGCAGCATGAGGGCCGCCCCGCTCACCAGCGCCGCCGCATCGCGTGCGTGCGCGCGCAGGGCCGCGAGGCGGGTCAGGCGTCCGGGGGCAATAAGGGTCTTGCCAAGCAGGAGCCCGGCCGCCCTGCTGATGGTGATGGCGGCAAATTCAAAGGGGCCGTGACCGCTGACGAAGGGCCAGAACGCGGGCCGGACCCCAGGCGAGTCAGATGACCGGCCGTCGCTCCGATGGCGAGCCCGTTGGAAATCAGGATCAGCACGCTCCCGAGCCCCAGCAGCAATCAGGCACCGAAGGTACAAAACCCGGTCCCGATATTGTTCTTCACATAGAAACCGAACATCATGAAGTCCGTGTCGGCCCGATGCTCCGGCGCCCGTCCGGGCTTGCCGACGCTGGGGTCATACATGGACTCGAGCTCGGCCACCTGGGGGGCGTCCATCAGGCTGTAGATCAGTTCCCCGTCTCGCCCGCAAGCTAGCCCCATGACCAGCATCGGCAGGAAAAACAGGGCCGCGGCCAGGACGCAGACGCGGGCGTGACGACGCAGGGTGCGCGGAAACCCGGCGGCCATAAAGCCCAGAGCCAGCGCCCACCAGGCGTTGCGGCGTCGGTACAGATGGGGATAGCCGCGCCGCACCAAGTCGTGCAGATCTCCGATCAGTCCGAGGGAGTAGCGGCGCGTCCGCGCCAGGGCGTAATCGGCGCACAGACGCCGATAGAGGGCCGGGAAGAGCGCCAGGGGCAGCTCGGGGGGCGGGTCGCGCCCGCGCCCCTCCAGGGCGCTGAGGAGCCTGCAGTAGTCCGCCCAGGCCGCTGCGTGGGCCGCCTCGAAGGATCTCTGGCGCATGGTTCAGTCTCTCGCCCGGCCGCAAGCCAGCCAGGTTCCGTAACCCTCGACCTGCGCCACCGCCGCCCATCCGCGCGCGGGCAGGCCACTCGGCGGGCTGGACAGGCGGGCGGGCAAGGTCTCGGCTAGTTCGATCCGGCGCGCCCCGGACAAGCCCCGCGCTCGCTCGCAAAAGGCCAGGATCGTCTGCTGGGTGGCGATCGGCAGCCCAGGCGGGAGCTGGCGGGACCTGGACGCTGGGGACGGCACCAGCGCGGTCTCAGGCGGCGGTTGTAGCGCGCTCCTCCCCGCGAGCTCGGGCGCGACCCCCGCCGGCGTCGAGCGGTGCCGGCCATGGATCACCAGAGTCCCGGCGGCGAGGTCCCCGAGCCGCCGGAAGTCTCGATTGACCACGGTGCAGACCAAACAAACCCCATAGAACAGTAGAAGAAAATCAAATGATCGCAACAGATTGCGGATCAGGGACGCGGGTAGGCCCACCGGGGTGCCGTCGTCTTGAATCACCAGCAGGCCCATGGCGCGCTTGCCGTGGGTGGCCCCGGTGAGGACCTCGAAGGTCACCGGAGTAGAGCCACTCGAGCAAAAAGACAGCGATCAGGCTCAGGCCGAGGCCGAACCCGAACAGCGCCAGCAACGGGCTCAGTGCCAGGAGGATGACCAGCCGGGTGGCGGCATCCGCGACCAGGACCAGTGCCCGCGGCGTCTGACCCGCGAGGCGCAGGCCTATCCCCTCCGGGGCCTCGTTCAAGCGGATGATATCCAGGGGCCTAGTCATACTGAATCTCAAGCCACCGGAAACAGGGCCAGTGAGAAACACTCGGTGATGAGGATCACCGGGCAAGTGCCGATGATGATCCGATAGGTCCTGAACACGGATGGGCTGGCATCCGGCTGCCCTACCGCGGCCCCCGTCGGATCACACCGGGGGCCCTCCCCATGCTCCAGTCCGACGTCCAGCACCTCCCGATAGCTCTCCAGCCCGCTGTCGCGGATCAGTGCCCCGATGCCGATCTCCAGGGCGATCAGGCGGCGGCGAAAATCCGGCGGGATCAGTTCGGTGCGGATCAAGGACAGGGCCTCGGCAAAGGCGCGTCAGCTGTGAACGCCGCGCAGGCGGGCCTTGCGGATCAGACAGGTATCGCCGGCCGCGAACCCGATCCAGGGCACCGGTTCCGCCGCGGTTTCAGAGCGCTGCTTCAGAGTGTCCACGGTTACCGGCTCCCAAAAAGAGGCCTCCACTGCCTTGGTCACGGTCCCGTCGGTTACCAACAGGGCGCACAGGAATGGCGACAGGACCGCCAGTGTGATGGTCGTCCCGCGGTCGTCGCGCGCGGATCGTTGCGCCCGCAAGGTAGCCGTCGCAGCGGAAGGGCGAGTTCGATGGGTCGTCCAGGAGGCGACCGTAATATCGGCGCATGACCTAAGGTTCCTTCTGAGCGGTTTTGAAGTACAAAATAGCGCATTTACGGGTCGCAAAGGCCGATTCTTTCCGGCATTATGCGTCTCGGTCTTGATGTTCCAGCGCGTTTGACGCAAGCTTGATAAACCGGTTCGACTATTTCGGTCAATCATCTTGATGATGGCCCGAGAGTGCAAGAACGGATCCTACTGGCCACCAGACACCTCGGGCGCACTCTGCGTCGTCGGCTGTGGTATGGGGGATTCGGAAAAACACGAACCTGTGTTATAAAAAGAGGGCCTCTTGGCTCAACCTACGGAGATTCTACCGATGACCAAAGTCGTTAAGCTCGCTTCCCTGACCGCCGCCGCCCTGATCGGCGCCACCCTGATCGGCGGCTGCGCCGACCAGATCGCCCATGACATGGCCCAGCAAGCCCTGGACGCCGCCAAGGGCGCCCAGTCCTGCTGCGACGCGAACACCGAGCGTCTGGACCGCATGTATCAGAAGATCATGTCCAAGTGAAGCCTGTCGGCTGAGCTGCGCCGGCTTCCCACGAGTTGTGGGAGGCCGGTGTTCTCGGCTACGGCTCGCTCGACCGCCTTCCAGTCCAGTTGCAGTCCCTGCGCGTTCGCCACCGAATCCGGTATCACTGAACGCGCCGCCTTACGCTGCCCCTCGTCGTCGATGTGGACCTCCAGATACAGGTCATCCCCCAGCCAGCCGAGCTTGTAGGGCTGGTTGACGATCGTCACCGTCGTGCCCGCGGCCACCTGCGGGAACAATTCGATAATACCCTCGTTATTCATGCGGATACAGCCGTGGCTGACCTGCATCCCCAGGCCCCAGGGCTTGTTGGTGCCATGGATCAGATAGCCGGGTATGCTAAGACGCAGGGCATAGGGTCCGAGCGGGTTGTCCGGACCCGCGGGCACCACGGCCGGCAGGATGTCGCCCTTGGCGGCATGCTCGGCCCGGATCGAGGGCGGCGGGGTCCAGGTCGGGTCCTTCACCTTGGTAGCGACGGAGAAGGTGCCGAGCGGCGTGCTCCATCCCTCGCGTCCGATGCTGATCGGGTAGCTCTGCACTTCATCCGGCTTGCCGGGCGGGTAATAATAAAGGCGCATCTCCGGCCGGTTCAGAACCAGCCCCGTGCGCGGGGTGTTGGGCAGCACGAAGAGGGTCGGGATCAGCACGTCGGCATGGTCGCCGGGCACCCACATATCGACCTTCTTGTTGGCCTGGTCCATGTCCTGATAGCCCAGTTGATTTTGCCGCCCGATGTCGAGCAGGGTGTCGTGCTTACGGCTCTTTACATAGAATGCCACGCCGACCACGCTATCGCCCTGGTGCGTAAGCTTGAAGGTGTCGGCCTGGACGCTCGGGACCCCGGCAAGCCCCAGGCCCAGCGTGACCACACCGGCCAGTGCGGCCCTTTTGAAGCCCCGGGTCCGTTGTCGGCCCCAGGACGCTTCCGCTTTCGACTTCATATACTTCACTCTACTGCCTCGTGAGCAAGATGAAAAAACTGTCGCGATTGTCGCACGTCCGCAATATCGGGGTCGCGGCCCATGTGGATGCCGGCAAGACCACGCTGACCGAGCGCATCCTGTTTTACACCGGCGCCTCCTACAAGATCGGTGAGGTCCATGACGGTGCCGCCCACATGGACTACCTGGCCGAGGAGCAGCGCCACGGCATCACCATCACTTCCGCGGTCACCAAGGCCTCTTGGCGGGACCACCTGATCCAGGTGGTCGACACCCCCGGCCACGTGGACTTCACTATCGAGGTGGAGCGCGCCATGCGGGTGCAGGACGGCTGCATCCTGGTCCTCGACGCCGTGCGCGCGGTGGAGCCCCAGACCGAGACCGTATGGCGCCAGCGCGCCCGCTTCAACCTGCCGGCGCTCTTCTTCGTCAACAAGATGGACCGGCCGGGGGCCGATTATCGCGAATCACTGGCCGCCATCCGCCACCGTCTCAAGGCCGAGCCGGTGCCCATCACGGTGCCCCTGGGCGAGGCTCTGGGCAGCGCTGACCAGACCCCCGCCGATCATACCGTGGTCCATTTGATCGACCGTACTCTGATTCGGTTCCAGGGCGAGCAAGGCGAAGTGGTCGTGACCGAGCCCTGCCCCGCCGACCTGTGGGCACGCCTCGCCGCGGACCGCGAGGCCCTGGGGCTGGCCGCCGCCGAGTGGGACGAGCGCCTCACCGAGCAGGTTCTCGCGGGCGAGGACCTCGACCCGCAGATCCTGCGCGCCGCCATCCGCCGCGGCACCTTGGCCGGGCGACTCTTCCCCTGTTATGGCGGCAGTGCCCTGCGCAACCTCGGGGTACAGCCCTTGCTAGACGGCGTGATCGACTTCCTCCCCGCCCCCCTGGACCGCCCGCCCGCGCTCGGCCGGCACCCGGACGGAAGCCTTGAGGAGGTCGTCTTGGGTGGTGAGGGGCCCCTGGTCGTCCTGGCCTTCAAGGTCCAGCTCTGGGACGGCCGGCGGCACGTCTTCGCCCGCATCTACCGCAATACCCTCAAGCCCGGAGATACAGTCGAGTTCGTCGGTCCGGACGGTCAGACCCGGCGCGAACAGGCGGCGCGCCTGTTCGACGTGGACGCCGGCAAGAAGACCAAGCTCGATCAGGCCGAGCCCGGCCAGATCGTCCTGATCGCCGGCCTGCGCTTCGCCACCACCGGCGACACCTTGTGCGCCCCCGGGCATCTGCTCGGACTGGAGCGCATCGAGGCACGCGCCCCGGTATTAGGGCTTGCCATCGAGGCCGCCGCCGGCACCGAGGAGGAGAAATTACTGGAGGTCCTGGACAAGGTCACCCAGGAGGACCCCACCCTGGCGATGGTAGAGGACCCGGAGACCGGGCAACGCCTGCTGCGCGGCATGGGTGAACTGCACCTGCAGATGGTCCTGGAGCGAATGGCGCGTGAATTCGGCGTGATTGTGCGCAGCGGGCGCCCGGCCGTGGCCGTGCGCGAGACCATCCGACGCGCCGCCGCCGCCGACACCTTCTTCATCACCCCGCCCTCACCGGACGGCAAGCACCTGGACCTGATGGCGCGGGTGGCACTCGTGGTAGAGCCGCTGGCGCGCGGCGCGGGTATCCGGGTCACGGTGGACCCTCGGGTCCTGCCCGAGGGGGCGCTCTTGAGCGAGGAGCAGCGGCGGGCGATCGAGGCCGGGCTGCGCGGCGGCCTGGAATCAGGCCCCTTACAGGGGGCGGCCCTGCTGGACCTAGAACTTACGGTGCGCGAGGCCGAACTTTTCGGCCCCAACTCCACCCCGGAGGCCTTGGCCGCCGCCGCCGGCCGCGCCCTGCGCCAGGCCCTGGACGCCGCCCATCCGGCCCTGATGCAGCCGGTGATGGCGCTCGATGTCATAGTGCCGCAGGTCAACCTGGGGGCCGTGCTCGGCGACCTGCAGTCGCGCACGGCGATGATCACCGACACCGGCAACCGCGGCGAGACTGCCGAGGTCCGCGCCGAGGCCCCGCTGGCCGCCCTGCTCGGCTATACCACCACGTTGCGCAGCCTCACCCAGGGGCGAGGCCAGTTCAGCATGGAGTTTCTGCGCTTCGACCTGGCCTGACGAGCAAAAAAAGAGCGCGACGGGCGTCGCGCTCATTAAGTTACCACCAAAGGAAGCCACGGAACGCAGGAGTGCACAGCAGTGAAGAACTTCAGTAAATAAGTATTTAATTAAATACTTATTTACATGTCAAGGGTTCTCGCGCGGCAGCAGGCCGATGGTGGATTCGGTGCGCTTATCCACCCTACGAAACCGGCGCCGCCGTAGGGTGGATAAGGCGCACCGCATCCACCGTGAGGGTGCGCGATGCCGTCCAAGTTTTGAATTGCCGGGTGCCTAACGGGCGGCCGGTGTTGGGGACGACTCGCCTGTTGGGGACGACTCGCCTGTTGGGGACGACTCGCCGAGTGGGTGCCCGGTGCTCCCGGGGACTCCCAGGTCAGTCGTCGTCGATGCGTACGAAAAACAGCAGCGTCATGGCGGGAATGGAGGCGAGCAGGCCGATGGTGAAGAGCTGGAGGTAGCCGGCCGCCTCTACGATGACCCCGCCCAGACCGCCGAAGAGGGCGGAGAAGACCGACATGAAGGCGGAACCGATGGCATAGTGCCCGGCCTTGTAGGCGGGTTTGCAGGTGCGCAGGATATACACGATCAACACGGCATTGCCCAGGCCGGCGGCGATCTGCTCGATGGTATAGACGCCGCAGATGGTCAGCAGGCCCGCAAGCCCGGTCGCCAGCGGGCACTCCCAGGCGAGCCAGACGTAGGCCAGGATGTTGATGTTCATCAGCAGCGTCAGCGGCCAGATGGCACGGCGCAACCCCGTGCGCCTGATCCAGAGCCCGCCGACGGTGGTGCCGGCAATGGAGCCGATCAGCCCCAGGAGACCGCTCATCCAGGCGAGTTGGGTATTGTCGACCAACAGGTAGCGCTTGAGAAAGGGTGTCCCCATCGAGAAGATGATCTCGTCGCCGATCTTGTAGAACATGATGAAGGCGAGGCTGAGCGCAATCGCCGGCCGCGCCTGGGCGAGCAGGACCAGCAGCATGGAGGCAAAGCCGTAGGTCACGGACTGGACGGCGGGGACCCCTAAACCTGAGAGGACCACACTCAAGACCAAGCCCAGCACGGGGGCACTGGTGAGTGCGATCAGTGAGCGGCGGCGCGAGACCTCCAGGTAAGCGGCGAAGGAGCTTAAAAAATCCCCCGCCGCCTCGCGGACACCGATGACCCTGGTGCGCGCCGCCTGGAAGCGCGGCAGCCTGATCAGGTGCAGCAAGGTGAGTCCCGCCATCACCAGCGCGCCGGCCGCAAAGCCCCAGCCCCAGGCGGCATAGAGGTTTCCGACGACGGCGCTCCGGGCGATCTGGGCCACCGCGAGGATAATGCCGAAGCGCGCCAGGATCATAGCCAGACGGTAGGCCATGACGCGAAAGCCCGTGTAAGCGGCCTGTTCCTTAGGGTCGGTGATGCCCTCCATGTAATAGCCGTCGATGGCGATATCGTTGGTGGCCGCCAGGAAGGCCAGGGCGACGAAGACCCCCGCCAGCAGACCGTCCGGCACCCCAGCGTCGAACCCGGCGCCGCGCGCCAGACACAGGGCGGCTAGGAGCGCCGTGAGTAGGGTCAGCAGCGCCTGGACCAGGATCATCCAGGTGCGCCGGGTGGAGTAGATGTCGACCAGGGGCGCCCACAGGAACTTCAGGTTCCAGGGCAGCCCGAGAAAGTTGAGATAACCCAAAAAGCGCTCAGACATCCCGACATCGGTGAAAAATACCGACGACATGGCGCGGACCACCATGTACGGGAATCCCTGGGCAAAATAGGTCGCGAAGACCCACCACCTGGGATCGCCCCCGGGGGGGCCGAGATTGAGCTCGGCGCGAAGTCCAGCATCGAAGGTTGAGGTCTTGTCCATGGGCATACCATCTGAAAGCGCCTGGGAGCGCCGGGTCCCAGCCCGGTGCGGGTCCGCGTAACTGCCCATGGTGTGACCCCTGACCAGTCCCCGTTAGTTTGCCAGGCCCGGCGGACTCGGTACAGGCATTCGGCTATACTGTCCTGCGGCCCCTCCTGCCTTATCGAGGCACCAGGGTACGAGCCGGCACCCCTGGCATCGACCGCCTGACACGGGTCTAGCAGCCTATCGGACTTCGGGGCCCCGTCGGGGCGGCGGGGCCGTTACACTGTCGGGATCAACCCCCGATGACTGGAGTGTTACTGCCGATGCGCCGCTTCCACTCGATGGACCGCGACACTGACTTGCTCCTGACGCTGTCGGTGCAGGACTAGCTGTCCAAGGGCCGCCTGGCAAGCTACGTGGTCGAGGTGGTGGAAGGCTTGGATCTGAGCGTATTTGTGAAGACGTATGGCGGCACTGGGAGCACGCCTTATCACCCGGCCATGCTGTTGGCGTTGCTGATCTATGGCTACGCCAGCGGGCGTTTCTCCAGCCGCACGATCGAGCGGGCCACGTACGATTCGCTGGCGTTTCGCTTCATTGCCTGCAACCTT
>JADNEJ010000575.1 GCA_016292295.1 Candidatus Thiodictyon intracellulare | reverse complement strand
AGTGCCGCCATACGCCTGCACCAGCACGCTCAGATCCAAGCCTTCCACCACCTCGCGTGCCAGGTGGCCCTTGGACAAGCCAGTCCTGCACCGACGGCGACAGGAGCAACTCAATGTCGCGGTCCATCGGGTGGAAGCGGCGCATCGGCAGTAGCACTCGGGCCATCAGGGTTGATCCCGACAGTGTACCGGACACGCCGCCTCGACGGGGCCCCGAAGTCCGACAGGCTGCTAGTCATATTCGGTGTCTTTCCACTGCCGCAGGGCCTTGAAGACCGCCGCGTGCCCCTGGAGCTCGTGACCGGCGAAGCGCTCGGCGGCGGCGATGACCGAGGGCTCGCCGGTACGCAGGAAGGGGTTGGTGGCGAGTTCCAATGTCAGGTCGGACGGGATCGTCGGCAGGTTGTGGGTACGCCGCGCCGCATCCGTGCGGGCGCGGCTGCGCAACGCCGGGTTGTCCGGCTCCACCCAGCCGGCGAAGCCCAGGTTGGCCAGGGTGTACTCGTGGGCACAGAAGAGGTTGGTCGCCGGGTCCAGGGTAGCAATGCGTTGCAGTGACCCGGACAACTGATCGAAGGTGCTGTCGAAGACCCGCCCGCAGCCGGCGGCGAACAGAGTGTCTCCGCAGAACAGGCAGCCGTCCCTGAGGAAAGCGATATGGGTTGCCGTGTGGCCGGGCACCTCCCAAACCGTGAAGCGGCCGGTCAGGCCCGCGAGTGAGATCAGATCGCCCTCGCCGACCCGCTGGGTCAGGCCCTGGATACGCAGGTCGCGGGGACCGATGATGGCGAGCCCCGGGAAGGCCTGCGCCAGTTCGCCGAGCCCGTCCACATGGTCGGCGTGGTGGTGGGTCACCAGTACGGCCGTGAGCTGCAGCCCCTCGGCAGCCAGCGTCTCCAGCACCGGGTCGGCGTTCCCGGGGTCCACCACCACGGCGTTGCGGCCGGGCGGTTCGGTCAGGAGCCAGATGTAGTTATCGTCGAAGGCGGGGATGGGGCGGGTTTCGATCATGGTGGTGGCCTTCATTGATCGCGGCGGGTCAAAAACATGGCGTCGCCATAGCTGAAAAACCGATAACGCCCGGCGACCGCGTGGCGGTAGGCGGCGCGGATGGGCTCGATCCCGGCGAAGGCGCAGACCAGCATCAGCAGCGTCGACTCCGGCAGGTGGAAGTTGGTGATCATCGCGTCCACCACCCGGAAGCGGTAGCCGGGGCGGATGAAGATCCGGCTATCGCCCCGGAAGGGCTCGATCTCCCCGTGCGCGGCGGCGCTCTCCAGGCTGCGCACGCTGGTGGTGCCGACCGCGACGATGCGTCCGCCCGCGGCCCGGGTGCCCGCGACCTGGGCGCAGACCCGCGCGTCCACCTCCAGCCACTCCGCGTGCATCCGGTGCTGGTTCAGGTCCTGCACCCGTACCGGCTGGAAGGTGCCGGCACCCACGTGCAGCGTGACCTCGGCGCGGCCTACCCCGAGGGCGGCCAGCCGGTCTAGCAGCGCCTGGTCGAAATGCAGCCCCGCGGTAGGGGCGGCGACGGCCCCGATCCGGCTCCCATAGACGGTCTGGTAGCGCTCCGCGTCCGCCTCCTCGTCCGGCCGCTCAATGTAAGGGGGCAGGGGGATGTGTCCTTGGGTCTGCATGAGAGTTGGGAAGGTGTCGTCCAGGGCATGCAGCAGGAACAGGTCGTCGTCGCGCCCCAGGACCTTCAGTCGCTTCCCACCCCAGAGCAGGATCAGACTGCCGGGCTTGGGCGATTTGGAGGCGCGTATCTGCGCCTGCGCCTGCGCTCGTGTCGGTCCCAGCAGACGTTCAATCAGGATCTCGACCGCCCCCCCCGAGTCCTTGTGCCCGAAGAGCCGGGCGCGCATCACTCGTGTATTGTTGAACACCAGCAGGTCGCCGGGGCGAAGCCGCTCCGGCAGATCGGTGAACAGCAAATCACGCGGGGTTGTGCTGTCCCCATCCAGGGCCAGGAGCCGCGAGGCCCAGCGCTGCGCCAGCGGGCGCTGGGCGATCAACTCGGGGGGCAGGTCGAAATGGAAGTCGGAGCGCTTCAAGCAAATAGCAAAGTCCGGCGTGGAGTCGTTCCCGGTCATGATACCGGTTGCCGGGCGCCGCGACTGTGCAAATAGTCCCCGCGGATAGTTGGCGTGCAGTGACACCCATCGTTTGCGGCAACTTAAGTGTTGATTGCCGGGTTTTGCCGCGTCCTACCCAGCCTCGAACTTGGATGCGTGGTCGCGGGGCGGACGCGAGTTCCCGCACGGGCGCGCCAAGCGGAAACCCAGCCGAGCCCCGCTCGGTCCCGCCCCCGCCCGGTTTCTGCTATCATGGCCAACTTCTTGCGGTTCCCGTGTGCGGCCTGCAACGGCGCCGTCACCGGCGTGCCGTCGCGTGCCGCCGCCCTCGCACTCCCGCAATCCTCCAACGAGACCCGCGACGGTCCCCAACGATGACCGATCTTAGCCACATCCGTAATTTCTCGATCATTGCCCATATCGACCACGGTAAGTCGACGATTGCGGATCGCTTCATCCAGCTTTCCGGGGCACTGACCGAACGCGAGATGTCGAGCCAGGTGCTCGACTCCATGGACCTGGAGCGCGAGCGCGGGATCACCATTAAGGCCCAAAGCATCGCCCTGGACTTCAAGTCCAGGGACGGGCGCACCTATCTGCTGAATTTTATCGATACCCCGGGCCATGTAGACTTCTCCTATGAGGTCTCCCGCTCGCTTGCCGCCTGCGAGGGCGCGTTGCTGGTGGTGGATGCGGCTCAGGGTGTGGAGGCGCAGAGTGTGGCCAACTGCTACACCGCCATCGAGCAGGGGTTGGAGGTGCTGCCGGTCCTGAACAAGATCGACCTGCCCAACGCCGAACCGGCGCGGGTGATCAAGGAGATCGAGGAGATCATCGGGATCGAGGCGAAAGACGCTCTGCTGGTTAGTGCCAAGACCGGCGAGGGCATTCCCGACCTTTTGGAGGCCCTGGTGGTGCGTATCCCGCCCCCCAAGGGCGACCGCGACGCGCCCCTGCAGGCCTTGATCATCGATTCCTGGTTCGATCCCTATGTGGGCGTGGTGTCCCTGGTGCGGGTGATGAATGGGGAGATGCGTCGGCGTGACAAGATCGTCATGCTCGCTACTGGGCGCACCCATCTGGTGGACTCGGTAGGGGTCTTCACGCCCAAGAAGACCGAGCGCCCGAGCCTGGGTCCCGGTGAGGTCGGCTATCTCATCGCCTCCATCAAGGAGATCGACGGGGCCCCGGTCGGTGACACTATCACCAGGCCGGAGCGGTCGGGAGAGAAGCTTGAGGGCTTCAAGGAGATGCGCCCGCGGGTCTTCTCCGGGCTCTATCCGGTTGACTCGGACGCCTACGAGGACCTGCGCGAGGCCTTGAGTAAACTGCGGCTCAACGACGCCTCCCTGTTCTACGAGCCGGAGGTCTCCCAAGCCCTGGGGTTCGGCTTCCGCTGCGGTTTCCTGGGCATGCTTCACATGGAGATCGTCCAGGAACGCCTGGAGCGCGAATATGATCTGGACCTTATCACCACGGCCCCGACCGTGGTCTACGAGGTACTGCGCCAGGACGGCGAGGTCTTTCGCATCGACAATCCGGCCAATCTGCCAGAGCCCAACAAGATCAGCGAGGTCCGTGAGCCCATCATCGAGGCCCACATCCTCACCCCCCCGGACTATTTGGGTAACGTGATCAACCTGTGCATCGAGAAGCGCGGGGTGCAGAAGCAGATTCAGTATCTGGGCGGCCAGGTGCAGGTGACCTATGAGCTGCCGCTGGCGGAGGTCGTGCTCGATTTCTTCGATCGCCTCAAGTCGGCGAGCCGCGGCTATGCCTCCTTTGAGTACGAGCATAAGCGCTTTCATGCTTCTGACCTGGTGAAGCTCGATGTCCTAATCAACGGCGACAAGGTTGACTCGCTCTCGACCATAGTGCACCGCGCGATATCCCATGCCCGCGGAAATGATATCACCGTGCGGATGAAGGAGTTGATCCCGCGGCAGATGTTCGAGGTGGCCATCCAGGCGGCTATCGGCAGCAAGATCATCGCTCGCACGACCGTCAAGGCCCTACGCAAGAACGTGCTGGCCAAGTGCTACGGGGGCGATGTCTCGCGCAAGCGCAAGCTCCTAGACAAACAGAAGAAGGGCAAGAAGCGCATGAAGCAGGTCGGCCGTGTCGAGATCCCCCAGGAGGTCTTCCTTGCCGTGCTTCAGGTGGGCAAGGATATTTGATAGCTGCGCCCGAGCACCTTGAGTTTTCTACACCGAGATATCCATGAATTTTGATTTTCCGGCCTTTTTAGTGCTGGCCTCCGCCGTCACGGGCGGCATCTGGCTGGTAGATGCCCTGGTTTTCGCGCCGCGGCGCCGCGCCTTGGCAGCGACGGACAGACCCGCGGTGCCGGGGCCTGCCGTCGGGCGCGAGCCCATCCTGGTCGAATATGCTCGCTCCTTTTTCCCGGTGATCCTCATTGTCCTGCTGTTGCGCTCCTTCGTGGTGGAGCCCTTTCGCATTCCCTCCAATTCGATGATGCCGACCCTGCTGACCGGGGACTTCATCCTGGTCAACAAATTTGCCTATGGCCTGCGCCTGCCGGTCCTCAGCACCAAGTTTTTCCCCATCGGGGAACCGCGGCAAGGTGACGTGGTAGTCTTCAAGTACCCGCAGGACGGCAAGACCGACTACATCAAGCGGATTGTCGGAGTCCCGGGTGACGAGGTCTTCTATCGCGACAAGACCATCTACCTCAACGGCAAGCCCCAGGGTCAAGTGGCGCTTGGGCGCTATACCGGGGTGGCCTCGGGAGCGGGCATGACCGGCGCCCGGGAGGCGGTGGAGACGCTTGATGGCGTGGAACACCACACCCTGGTCCGCCAGGGCTTGCCGGACCTGCCACCTGGGTGTCGCGTGCTCGCGCAGGGGCCGGTGAAGGTGCAGTCTGGGCACTATTTCGTCATGGGCGACAACCGCGACAACAGCAACGACAGCCGCTGCTGGGGTTTCGTCCCCGAGAAGAATCTAGTCGGCAAGGCCTTTGCCATCTGGATGCACTGGGACGGCGAACGCGACGGCTTTCCACCCATCGCCTGGGGCCGGCTCGGCAACCTAATTCGCTAACCTGGTGCGCCAATCTGATTCGGTGAGTGGTGATCGATATGCCTAAGATGCCTGCCGGACAGCAGGGTATGGAGATGAGCAGCGTGCTGTTCGTCATCGTGGTGGCCATCTTTGTCGTGACCGTGCTGTTCAAGCTCGGCCTCGCCTATATGAGCTACATGGCCGTATGAGCTACATGACCGTGAAATCCATCATGAATGGGGCTGCAGAGTCGCCGGCGCTCATCCTGGGGGGTAAGGCGGCGATCATGAAGGTCCTGGAGAACCGCATGATGGTCAATGAAGCCCGCACCATTGAGCCAAAGTTATTCTCCTTCAAGAAAGCCAGGGAAGATGCTTTCGATGTGATGCTGAATTATGAGCGGCGCGAGAACCTCTTTTTCAACGTCGATGCGGTGCTGACCTTCAGCCACGCGGTCGTGGTCCAGGGGCGGTGAGTACGGATAGCCGCCGTTTAGCCCGCGCCCTGGGTCACCTCTTCGCCCGCGCGGACCTGCTCCAGCAAGCCCTCACCCATCGCAGTGCCGGTGCCCTCAACAATGAGCGGCTGGAGTTTCTCGGCGATGCCCTGATCGGCTTCACCGTTGCCGAGGCCCTGGTGGAGCGCTTTCCGCACGCCGATGAGGGGACCCTGAGTCGGATGCGTGCCGCGTTGGTCAAGCGTGAGTCCCTAGCGCAACTCGCCCGTGGGTTGGAACTGGGTGACTACCTGCGTCTGGGCGCCGGCGAGTTGCGTACCGGCGGCCATACCCGCGACTCTATCCTGGCGGATGCCCTGGAGGCGGTCCTGGGGGCGATCTATCTGGATGGTGAATTCAATCGGGCGCGCACCGTGGTCTTGAACCTCTTTCGCGATTTGCTTGCGCAACTCAACGACGCGCACGCCAGCAAGGACCCCAAGACCCGTCTGCAGGAGTTCCTGCAGGCGCGCCGCCGCCCCATCCCCGAGTATGAGGTGCTGACGGTCGGCGGCACTCAGCACGCCCAGAGCTTCACCGTCAGTTGCGTTCTGCCCGACGACGGGCGCCTGAGTCGGGGCGAAGGCAGCAGTCGACGGCGCGCTGAACAGGCCGCTGCCGAGGCCATGCTTATGCAATTTGAAGGACAGGTCGCTCATGGCTGATCCGGCACTGCCGCGCTGCGGTTACGTCACTATCATCGGGCGGCCCAACGTGGGTAAGTCCACGCTCCTGAACCGCATCCTGGGCCAGAAACTGGCCATTACCTCGCACAAGGCCCAGACCACTCGCCACGCGATCTTGGGTATCAAGACCCGACCCGAGGGCCAGATCCTGTTCGTCGATACCCCGGGTATCCATCGCCGCGGTGAGGCGGCGCTCAATTGCTATCTCAACCGGGCCGCCCGTACGGCCATCGGCGATACCGACCTGGTGCTGCTGGTGGTCGAGGCCCTGCGTTGGACCGACGAGGATGCATTGGCCCTGGAGGCCCTGACCACCGCCGCGCTGCCCGCCATTGCAGCGGTTAACAAAGTCGATGAGATACCTGACAAGTCGGTCCTGCTGCCGCACCTGGAGGCGCTGGCGGGGCGCTATCCGTTTCAGGCGCTGGTGCCGGTTTCCGCCGCCTGCGGTGATGGGATCGAGGCCCTGGAGCGGTCGGTGATCGCCGCCCTGCCCGAGGGTGAGTTCAAGTATCCGCAGGACCAAATCACGGACCGCTCGGAGCGCTTTTTTGCCGCCGAGCTGCTGCGCGAGCAACTGGTCCAGCGCTACGGCGAGGAGTTGCCCTATCGCACCGCGGTGGAGATCGAGCGCTTTGAGGCGGTGGACGGACGTTACCGGATCAATGCCCTGATCTGGGTCGAGCGCCCGGGGCAGAAGGCGATCCTGATCGGTCGCGGCGGTGAGGCCATGAAGGCCACTGCCACCCAGGCGCGCCTGGAGATGCAGAAATTCTTCGGCTGCTCGGTACACCTGGAAGTCTGGGTCAAGATCAAGAAGAGCTGGTCCAGCGATGAAGCGGCCCTGGTGCGCCTGGGTTATCGCGACGGGTAATGCGTGCGGGCCGGCAGTAACGAGTCAAGAACAAGTTAAACGCAAAAGGCGTTCTCTTATTGGTATGAATCCGTCCCTCGCCGTATTGGTGTTCCAACGTGGCTGCGCGTCGTGACGCAGGTCTGCTGCGGGCACTGGTTCTGCACCGGCGCGACTATGGCAATACCAGCCTGTTGTTGGAACTATTCGCCGATGGTGTCGGCCGGTTCCCGGCCATCGCGAAGGGTGCCCGCCGGGGCCGCAGCCCAGCAAGCGCCTTGCTGCAGCCCTTCGCACCCCTGTGGATCGGCGTCGTGGGGCGCGGCGAGGTGCTGACCCTGACCGGCTGCGAGGCGGCCGGGCGCCCCTTCGTCCTGGGCGGGCGGGCCCTGTCGTGCGGGTTCTATCTGAACGAAGTGCTGATGCGGGTGTTCGGCCGCCATGACCCCCAGGATACAATTTTCGCCTTCTATCATGCCGCTCTGGGTCAGTTGGCCGCCGGCGAGGACTTGGATTCGGTGCTGCGTCGCTTCGAGCTGCGCCTGCTGGAAGCCCTGGGCTATGCGCCCAGCCTCGACTTGGTGGTGGACGCCGACGGTTGCGTGGAGCCCGACCGTTACTACCTGGTCGAACCGGGGCGTGGCACCCGGGCGGCCTCGGCCGAGGCCCCGGGCGACGCGGTCTGCGGCGCGACCCTGCTCGCGCTCGCCCGCGGCGAAACGCTCGGTGTCGCGCAGATCCGTGAGGCGCGGACCCTGTTGCGGCGGCTGCTCGAACCCCATCTTGGCCCCAAGCCGCTGAAGAGCCGTGAACTCTTCCGGCGCTGGCAGAGGAGCGGTAAGTGAAGAATTTTTTCCGCACATGAGGGAGGCACTGATGAGCACCATAGCACTGCCCGAGGTCCTGCTCGGGGTCAATATCGACCACGTCTGCACCATCCGGCAGGCGCGGGGGACCCGCTATCCAGAGCCGATTCAGGCGGCCCTGGTGGCGGAACAGGCGGGGGCCGACCTCATTACTTTGCACCTGCGCGAGGATCGTCGACACATCCAGGACCGGGACGTGGAACTGCTGCGCAACATCCTGGTGACTCGCATGAACCTGGAGATGGCCGCCACGGCGGAGATGGGCCGCATTGCAGCCCGATTGCGCCCGCCGGACTGTTGCCTGGTGCCGGAGCGGCGCGCTGAGTTGACGACGGAGGGCGGGTTGGAGGTGGCCGGTCAGCAGGCCATGCTCACCGACTTCTGCGCCATGCTGGCGGAGGCCGGGGTGCGGGTGTCGCTCTTCATCGATCCGGACCCGGCGCAACTGGAGGCAGTCCATGCGGTGGGGGCGCCGGTCGTGGAGCTCCACACCGGGCACTATGCCGATGCTCAAGCACCTCAGGAGCGGATTCTGGAGTTTGAACGTATCCGTTGCGCGGTCGAGTTGGGGCTGGAACTCGGGCTTCAGGTCAATGCCGGTCACGGCCTGGACTATCACAATGTCAAGGCCGTGGCGGCCATCCCCGGGGTCCGTGAGCTCAATATCGGCCACGCCATCGTGGCGCGCGCCCTGTTCTGCGGCCTGGACCAGGCCGTGCGGGACATGAAGAGGGTCATTGATGTCGCGGTGGTGAGCGCCACTTGAGCCAGGCCTTCACCCGTCGCGTGATAAACGAAGGTCTTTCACGGAGACAGGCAGACACAAAGAGGGAGTTTCTTCTCTGTGGCTCCGTGTCTTTGTGAGAGAATTCAAGGAATATGGATCAACGACAGCGGCCGCAGCCGGTACGTCAATCCTTAAGAAGAGTAAGAGTCCTCCATGTCTTTTGACACCCTGACCCTGGTCTTCGCCGCCAACCGCGGCACCGGGCTCGAACCGCTGATCATCGACCGGCCCAAGGCCGCCGTGCCCTTCGGCGGCAAGTATCGGGTCATCGACTTTACCCTAGCCAACTGCCTGCACTCTCGAGAAGGACGCCCAGGTCTCGCCCAAGGTGCGCATCGGCTTCGAGCGCAAGCAGGACAGCGAGCGCTTCACGGTCTCGGCCCAGGAGATCGTAGTGGTGCCCAAGGGGTATCGGTTCTAGCAGCCTGTCGGACTTAGCGCCCGGCGCCACCGCCTGAGGCCCTTGGGCGGGCTTTTGTGGCAAAAAAGAGGCTGTTTTCGGCTAAAAACCCAGTTTTTCTCGGTGTTTCTCTTACTGCAGACGTTATACGGCCATCCGTTTCAGGTTTAACGCCAGGCAGACCAGCGTCCATTCGCTCTGGACGTTGTCTAGTCCACGGGTGAGAGATTGGCGGAAGCCCATCACCGATTTGCTGATCCCGAACACCGGCTCGACGGTCTGTTTGCGCAGCGCATAGGTGGCCCGGCCAGTCCCGGTCTTGAGTCGGTTGGTCATGCGCTCGACCGGCGTGGCCGCGGGCGCCAAC
>JADNEJ010000524.1 GCA_016292295.1 Candidatus Thiodictyon intracellulare | reverse complement strand
GGCCCCGCGATTGCCGGGCGCGGCTGGCACGATGATCGGGGTCGCCTAAAATGGCTAAAGCCGAGGGCAAGAGCCACCGCTGAAACGTCCAATCACTGCAATGTGCCAACGCGCTCACAGAATTTTAATTGCATTACGTGATCTTCGTTACAACCTTTGACGAGCGGTCGCGGTTATAAGCTGCGCCCCACGATCAATCCCGAACCAGCAAGCGCGGCCAATGACTATCGTCAATGCGATTGGCACCGCTGATTGGCCTTGATCACAAATCCGCCCAAAGCTGGCCGGCCCATTTGGGTTTGCGAGCGCAAGACCATGTTCTGCAAGGGAGCGGCGACGCCGGGACTGAACAAGGTCGGCGGAATTATGATCAAGGCCCCGCTGATTGGGCTTGACGCGGCCGTCAAGTCAGCGCTCTCACGCGGTCTTTAGGTCCGCATGAGCGGACCTAAACCATCAGCCACGGCGGGCACCGCGACCCAGCAGGCGCTCGCCCCAGCGGCGGGGCGAGCGCCGCAGGTGCACACCCGCCTGCCTTGCGACCAAAGGCGGCGCGTCCTTGAGGACTGGCCGGCGCGCCGCCGGTGTCGCGTGACCGGCTTGGAATCTACCCGGGATTGGCCACGATTGGGTAATTGGCCACGATTGGGTAAGATGACGGCTGCTTGCCGACCTTGACCTATAAGTACCGGAGGGCTGCCATGGCCTCGCTGCAAACCCCAGTCTGCGACTTCGGCGCCGCGGCGCCGGACTTTTCCCTCCCCGGCGTGGACGGCCGGGTCTGGACCCGCGATCAGTGCCGTGGCGCCCGCGGCCTGCTCGTGACCTTCATCTGCAATCATTGCCCCTATGTCAAGGCAGTGCGTGAACGACTCGTGCGCGACGTGAAGGACCTCCAGGCGCTTGGAATCGGCTGCGTCGCCATCATGTCGAACGATCCGGCGGACTACCCGGAGGACTCGTTCCAGGGCATGCAGCGAGTGGCCCGCGAGTTCGACTACCCCTTCCCCTACCTGTTGGACGAAACCCAGGGGGTGGCCCGCGCCTATGGGGCCGTGTGCACGCCCGACTTCTTCGGCTACAACGCCGCACTTGAGATCCAGTACCGCGGCCGGCTGGACGCAAGCCGCAAGGAGAGCGCAGCGACGGACGTGCGCCGCGACCTGTTCGAGGCTATGCGCGCCGTGGCGCAGACCGGGCGCGGACCGGCGGAGCAGTCCCCGAGCATGGGCTGTTCGATCAAGTGGCGGGCGGGCTGACCGGCACCCGGCGAGCGGGCTCGATCGATGGAAGCAGGACAGCCCCCCAATTAATTCTCAGTATCCGGAATTGACAAGGCTCTCGCTTTGCGGGCATAAGCTCGCTTTGATTTTCGGGGGCACGCGCCCGGAGTCCGGCCGGACGAGCGAGGCCCCGGAAACGCCCGGGTGGGCGGACCCTGACCAGGTCTGCACCCGTCGTGGCGTCTAGCCCGCCACACCGTGCCCAGACAACCGCGCCACCGCGCACCGCAGTACCGCCGCCCGGTCTTGGACCGGTTCGCGGCCGATAGCGCAACACAATAGTTTTTAAGAATATTCAGGAGGGGTCATGTCCTCACGCAGAGAACTTGCCAACGCCATCCGTGCATTGAGCATGGATGCAGTCCAGAAGGCCAACTCGGGCCACCCCGGTGCGCCTATGGGCATGGCCGACATCGCCGAAGTCCTGTGGAACGACTTCATGAAGCACAACCCGGGCAACCCTCACTGGGCGGACCGGGATCGGTTCGTGCTGTCCAACGGGCACGGATCGATGTTGATCTACTCCCTGCTGCACCTGACCGGGTACGACCTGGGGATCGAGGACCTGAAGCAATTCCGCCAGTTGTATTCCCGCACCCCGGGACACCCGGAGTACGGCTACGCACCGGGGGTAGAAACGACCACCGGCCCTCTGGGCCAGGGCCTCACCAACGCGGTGGGCATGGCCCTGTCCGAGAAAGTCCTAGCTGCCCAATTCAACCAGCCTGGTCATGAGATCGTCGACCACCACACCTATGTGTTCCTGGGTGACGGCTGCCTGATGGAGGGCATCTCGCACGAGGCCTGCTCGCTCGCCGGTGCGCTGGGCTTAGGCAAACTGATCGCGATCTACGACGACAACAACATCTCCATCGACGGCGAGGTGCGCGGGCACGGCAACACTCCGGGCTGGTTCCTGGACAACACCCCCAAGCGTTTCGAAGCCTACGGGTGGCATGTCATCCCCAAGGTGGACGGGCACAACGCCGAGGCGGTCAAGGCAGCAATCCAGGAGGCCCACGCGGTCGAAGAGCGGCCCTCGCTCATCTGCTGCCAGACCATCATCGGCTTCGGCTCCCCCAACAAGCAGGGCAAGGAGGAGTGCCACGGCGCGGCCCTAGGCGCGGAGGAGATCGTCCTGACGCGCGCGGCCCTGGGCTGGCCCTACCCGCCCTTCGAGATCTCGGCCGACATCTATGCCGGCTGGTCCGCCAAGGAGACCGGCGCCCGCGCCGAGGCCGCGTGGAACGAACGCTTCGCCGCCTACGCCGCGGCCTACCCGATCGCGGCCGCCGAGTTCAAACGCCGCATAGAAGGTCGATTGCCGGCCAACTGGTCCGCCGACGCCAACGCCTTCGTCAACGCCGTGGTCGCCAAGGCCGAGACCATCGCCTCGCGCAAGGCGTCCCAGAACGCCTTGAACGGCTTCGGCCCCCTGTTACCCGAATTCCTGGGCGGCTCCGCGGACTTAGCCGGCTCCAACCTGACGCTCTGGAAGGGCTGCAAGGGGATCGGCAAGATCGAGACCGACGGCAACTATGTCTACTACGGCGTGCGCGAGTTCGGCATGTCCGCCATCATGAACGGCATCGCCCTGCACGGGGGCTTCATCCCCTACGGCGCAACCTTCCTGATGTTCTCCGAATACGCCCGCAATGCACTGCGCATGGCGGCCCTGATGAAGATCCGGGTCATCTTCGTCTACACCCACGATTCCGTGGGCTTAGGCGAGGATGGCCCCACCCACCAGCCGGTGGAGCAGATCCCAACGCTCCGTATGATCCCCAACATGAGCGTCTGGCGCCCCTGTGACGCGGTGGAGTCGGCCGTGGCCTGGAAGCTCGCCGTCGAGCGTGAGCATGGGCCTTCCTGCCTGATCTTCTCGCGCCAGAACCTGGCCCACATGCCCCGGACCCCGGACCAGCTCACCGCCATCGAGCGTGGCGGCTATATACTGCGCGATTGTGCCGGTACCCCGGACGCCATCATCATCGCTACCGGCTCCGAGGTGGAACTGGCGATGAAGGCGGCCGAGGCCTTGGCCGACCGGGCAGTGCGGGTGGTCTCCATGCCCTCCACCGACACCTTCGACACCCAGGACGCGGCCTACCGCGAATCCGTCCTGCCCCAGGCCGTAACCGCCCGGGTGGCAGTAGAGGCCGCCGTCACCGCCGGCTGGTGGAAGTACGTGGAAAGCCGCGGGGCCGTGGTTGGCATCGACCGCTTCGGCGAATCCGCCCCGGCTGGGGCCCTGATGAGGGAGTGCGGCTTCACCGTCGACCATCTGGTCGCCACGGTGAACGGCATCCTCTGAGTGCAGCGACCCAAGAGAGAATCAGTCCGCGAATGAACGCGAACAAGAATAAAGGGCGGTTAATCGGCACCGCGGTGCCGACAACGCTATCCGCATTCTTGGGGCGCCCCGGTCGCACGCATCGC
This sequence comes from Candidatus Thiodictyon intracellulare, assembly GCA_016292295.1. GTDB lineage: Bacteria > Pseudomonadota > Gammaproteobacteria > Chromatiales > Chromatiaceae > Thiodictyon > Thiodictyon intracellulare. The sequence goes on along the minus strand of JADNEJ010000524.1, from coordinate 5,844 downwards.
GGACTCAACCTATAAACTTAACCGGAGCGCGCGGGACCGCACTGCCTCCACCGCCCGTTCAAACCTCCAGCCCGCGCGCTGAAGTACGATTTTTACCACTCAACAGGAGAACACGCATGACAATCAAAGTTGGTATCAACGGTTTCGGCCGTATTGGGCGCATGGTTTTCCGGGCCATTTCCAAGGACTTCCCCAACATCGAGGTAGTCGGCATCAACGACCTGTTGGACCCTGAGTATCTGGCCTATATGCTCAAGTACGACTCGGTCCACGGTAACTTCCCCGGCGACATCGCCGTCGAAGGCACCACCATGATCGTCAATGGCAAGTCCATCCGCCTCACCGCGGAGAAGGACCCCGCCAACCTGAAGTGGGGCGAGATCGGCACGGAGCTGGTCATCGAGTCCACCGGCTTCTTCCTGACCGAAGAGTCCTGCCAGAAGCACATCGCCGCCGGTGCCAAGAAGGTGGTGCAGTCCGCCCCTTCCAAGGACAGCACGCCGATGTTCGTCTTTGGGGTCAACCACAAGACCTACGCCGGCCAGACCATCATCTCCGGTGCCTCCTGTACCACCAACTGCCTGGCCCCGGTGGCTAAGGTCCTGCACGACAACTGGGGGATCAAGCGCGGCCTCATGACCACGATTCATGCCGCCACCGCCACCCAGAAGACGGTCGACGGCCCCTCCAGCAAGGACTGGCGCGGCGGTCGCGGTATCCTGGAGAACATCATCCCCTCCTCCACCGGAGCCGCCAAGGCCGTCGGCGTGGTGCTGCCTGAGATCAACGGCAAGCTGACCGGCATGGCTTTGCGCGTGCCGACCTCCGACGTCTCGGTGGTCGATCTCACAGTCGAACTGGTGAAGGGCGCCTCCTACAAGGAGATCTGCGCCGCCATGAAGGCCGCCTCCGAGTCCGGCGACCTCAAGGGCGTCCTGGGTTACACCGAGGAAAAGGTGGTCTCCACCGACTTCCGCGGCTGCGGCACCCCGTCGATCTTCGATGTCGGGGCCGGCATCGCGCTCGACTCGACCTTCGTCAAGGTCGTCTCCTGGTATGACAACGAGTACGGTTATACCTGCAACATGCTGCGCTTGGTCGAGCACGTCGCGAACTAAGAAGGGGATATTGGATAGGGGATAGGGGGATGGTTACTGACGGTGAGTGCTGCGCGACCCTCAAGTCTGCTGCACGCGCCGCCGCCAACTGCGTCCCTAACCCCTAACCTGAGGCATCCGGAAAGCCGCAAGGTTTTCCAGATCGCTCAACACACCATTTAACCCACAGAGGGCCGCCCCCATGTCCTTCATCAAGCTCACCGATCTCGACCTCGCCGGCAAGCGGGTGCTCATCCGCTTGGATTTGAATGTCCCGGTCAAGAACGGCAAGGTCACCTCAGACGCCCGTATCAGCGCCTCCATGCCCACCTTCGAGCACTGTATCAAGGCCGGTGCCAAGGTCATGCTCATGTCCCATCTGGGGCGGCCGGAAGAGGGCGTCTTCTCCGAGGCCAACTCCATGGCGCCGGTCGCCGCCGATCTGGGCGTCAAACTGGGCCGGCCCGTGCGCCTGATCAGCGACTATTTCGAGAACACCCCGGTCATCGCCGACGGCGAACTGGTCCTGCTCGAGAACGTCCGCTTCAACAAGGGCGAGGGCAAAGACAACGAGGAACTGGCCAAGAAATACGCCGCTCTGTGCGACGTCTTCGTGATGGACGCCTTCGGTACCGCCCACCGCGCCCAGGCATCCACCCATGGGGTAGGCAAGTTCGCCCCCACCGCCTGCGCCGGGCTGCTGCTGGCCGCGGAACTGGACGCACTGAAGAAGGCCCTGGCCAACCCGGCGCGGCCCATGGTCGCCATCGTCGGCGGCTCCAAGGTCTCCACCAAGCTGACCGTGCTCGCGGCCCTGTCCGAGAAGGTCGACCAACTGGTGGTCGGCGGCGGTATCGCCAACACCTTTCTGGCCGCCACCGGCCACAACATTGGCAAGTCGCTGTGTGAACATGACTTGATCCCCACTGCGAAGGCCCTGATGGCGAAGATGACCGCCCGCGGTGCGTCCATCCCGATCGCGGTGGACGTCGTGACCGGCAAGAACTTCGCCGAGAACGAACCCGCCGTGGTCAAGGACGCCGGGGCCGTGGCCGACGACGACATGATTTTCGACATCGGCCCGAAGTCCGCCCAGCAGCTGGCCGATATCATCGCCAAGGCCGGCACCATCGTGTGGAACGGTCCGGTCGGCGTGTTCGAATTCGACCAGTTTGGCGGCGGCACCAAGACCGTCGCCATGGCCATCGCCAACGCCGCGGGTTTCAGCCTGGCGGGCGGCGGCGACACCATTGCGGCCATCCAGAAATACGGCATCTACGACAAGATCTCCTACATCTCCACGGCGGGCGGGGCCTTCCTGGAGTATCTGGAGGGCAAGACCCTGCCGGCGGTCGCCATGCTTGAATCCCGCGCCAAGGGCTAAGCATACAAGCCGCCAGGGGTCAGCGCTCAGCCGTCGGTAAGAGGGCGATGCGTCCTTGCCCTGGCTGATAGCTGATAGCCGAGAGCTAACCAATGCCCAGACGTACCAAGATCGTTGCGACCCTAGGCCCCGCCACGGACACCCCGGCGGTGATAGATGCCATCATCGCCGCGGGGGTCGATGTGGTGCGGCTCAACCTGTCCCACGACACTCACGAGCACCACCGCGAGCGAGTGCGTCTGGTGCGTGAGCGCGCCCGGGCGACCGGCCAGGAGATCGCCATCCTGCTCGACCTGCAGGGTCCTAAGATCCGCATCGGCCGCTTCATGAACGGCGCGATCACCCTAACCAACGGCGGCCCCTTCGCCATCGACGCCGCCTGCCCCCTGATGGACGGGGACTGGACCCGGGTCGGCACCACCTACCCGGAGCTAGCGGCAGACGTGCGCCCGGGTGACATCCTGCTGCTCGACGACGGGGCCATCGAACTGCGGGCCGACGCCGTGATCAACGGGCGCATCGACTGCACGGTCGTCGTCGGCGGCAAGCTCTCCAACAACAAGGGCATCAACAAGAAGGGCGGCGGACTCTCGGCCCCGGCCCTGACGGAGAAGGACAAGAAAGACATCCAACTCGCCGCGGAACTTCAGACGGATTACCTCGCGATCTCCTTCGTACGCAGTGCCGCGGATGTCGAACTGGCCCGGGAGCTGCTGCGCGTGGCCGGCTGCCGAGGCGGCATCGTCGCCAAGATCGAGCGGGCGGAGGCCTTGAATGCGGTCGATGAGATCATTAAGGCATCGGACGTGATCATGGTCGCCCGCGGCGACCTTGGTGTGGAGATCAGCGACGCCAAGCTCCCGGCGGTGCAAAAGCACCTGATCCATCGCGCGCGGGATCTCAACCGAGTGGTCATCACCGCCACCCAGATGATGCAGTCCATGATCGACAACCCCATCCCGACCCGGGCCGAGGTGTTCGATGTGGCCAACGCCGTGCTCGACGGCACCGATGCCGTCATGCTCTCCGCCGAATCCGCGGTCGGGCGCTTCCCGGCTCAGGTGGTGGAGGCACTCGACCGCATCTGCAGCGAGGCGGAGCGGCACGTCACCCGCTCCGGGCACCGGATCGACTCGGTCTTCGGCCGGGTCGACGAGGCCATCGCCATGGCCTCCATGTACACCGCCAATCACCTCGAGGTGAAGGCCATCGCCGCTCTAACCGAGACCGGCTCCACCGTCAAATGGATGTCCCGCATCAGCTCCGGCATCCCCATCTACGCCATGGCGCGCGACGCGGAGACCCGCCGCAAGGCACGTGTTTACCGCGGCGTTTATCCGGTCAGCTTCGACGTAGCGAGCGAGGACGTCAATACGCTGAACATGGAATTGATCGAGGAGCTGAAACGGCTGGGCGCCGTACTCGACGGCGATCTCGTCATCATCACTAAGGGCGACCGCTCCGGCGTCGAAGGCCAGACCAACATCATGAAGATCATGCGGGTCGGCGAGCACAAACTCCTGGTGCAGGACTAGGCTCCCGTACTGCCCATCCCTCCCCCTTGTGGGGGAGGGATGGGCAGTACGGGGTAGCGACGATTACAGATTCACTCGACCGTTCAGAATAAACGCGAGAAATGACCCGCAATGCTCCGACGAACGGCCCGTCGGTCAAGCCATCAACCACCATCACGAACCCTGATCACACAACGAGGAGAACTCCATGGCCCTGATTTCAATGCGTCAACTGCTGGACCACGCCGCCGAGCACGGCTACGGCGTCCCAGCCTTCAACGTCAATAACCTAGAGCAGATGCGCGCCATGATGCAGGCCGCCGACGAAACCGATTCCCCGGTCATCGTGCAGGCCAGCGCTGGTGCCCGCAAGTATGCCGGCGCCCCCTTCCTACGCCACCTGATCCTGGCCGCCATCGAAGAGTGGCCGCATATCCCAGTTTGTATGCACCAGGACCACGGCACCGCCGCCGCCATCTGCCAGCGCTCCATCCAGTTGGGCTTTTCATCCGTCATGATGGACGGCTCCCTCAAGGAAGACGGCAAGACCCCTTCCTCCTACGACTACAACGTCGATGTGACCAAGACCGTGGTCGCCATGTCGCACGCCTGCGGCGTCTCGGTCGAGGGCGAACTGGGCTGTCTGGGCTCGCTTGAGACCGGCCAGGCCGGCGAAGAGGACGGCGTCGGCGCCGAGGGCACGCTCAACCACAGCCAGTTGCTCACCGACTCTGAGGAGGCCGCCGACTTCGTCGCCAAAACCAAGGTCGACGCACTCGCCATCGCCATCGGCACCTCCCACGGCGCCTACAAGTTCACCCGGCCGCCCACGGGTGACATCCTGGCCATCCAGCGCATCAAGGAGATCAACGCTCGCATCCCCAACACCCACCTGGTCATGCACGGTTCTTCTTCCGTGCCCCAAGAATGGCTCGCCATCATCAACAAGTTCGGCGGCGACATGGGCGAGACCTATGGCGTACCGGTCGCCGAGATCGTTGAAGGCATCAAGCACGGCGTGCGCAAGATCAACATCGACACCGACTTGCGCATGGCCTCCACCGGCGCCATCCGCCAGTACTTTGCCGAGCACCCGAAGGAATTCGACCCTCGCAAGTACCTGGCCGCCGCCACCAAGGCCATGTACGGCATCTGCAAGGCCCGCTATGAGGCCTTCGGCACCGCCGGCTGGGCCAGCAAGATCACGCCGCTGTCCCTGGATGTCATGACCAGCCGCTACGCCAAGGGCGAGTTTGACCCCAAGATCAACTAGACCTTTTTTTGGCTAACGCCGAAAAAAGATGGGGCGCCTGCCGGCGCCCTTTTTTTGTTTTGGCCGTTCATGAACTTCGAGGGCCGATTAAGCAACCGCTCGAACGAGAGCCCCGAAGGGCCGTGACATAGCAGCCCAGGGCAACGCTCTGGGTGGTTCGGGAGAAGAGGTTCAGCCCTGAAACTAGTAGTACCTCGCGATGGCCTTGATCATAATTCCGCCCACCTTGTTGAATCCCGGCGTCGCCGCTCCCTTGCAGAAGATGGTCTTGCGCGCGCAAAACTACAAGGGCCGGCCGGTCTTTGGCGGACTTGTGATCAAGGCCGCTATAGTCGATGAGTTTGTTGATCTTATACAGGTATCATCTGAGATTTTCGCTCATGACCCTAGCGTAACCGGCTGACGTCGATATACTATCGCCCCTATGCTCGACTATACCTTCTCCACCGAACAACTCGCCGAGCTGCGTGTCGCCCACCGGCGTACGCGCGACCAGCGCGAGGCCGACCGCATCAAGGCGATTGTGTCGCTGGCGGGCGGCTGGTCGGCAGAGCAGGTCGCCGAAGTCCTGCTGAT
>JADNEJ010000515.1 GCA_016292295.1 Candidatus Thiodictyon intracellulare | reverse complement strand
GGGCTGGCTCAGAATCGGAAAATCGTAGCCAAGTCACTGAATAAATAGCCATGTGTGTTTGCTACATAATGCCGGAAAATCGTCTCTTTTTTTGCCATAAAAACCCGTCCAAGGGCCTCAGGCGGTGGCGCTGGCGCCGGTCGCTAAGTTCGACAGACTGCTAGTCCCGCGTCAAAGATCTCGCAAGACGCAAAGCTGAAAGCTGATCGCCGACTGCTCCGCTTGGGTTGACCAAGCCCCATCTTGACCGCCAAGCCACAGCTAGCGTGTCAGTAGAAACGGGAAACCTCAGGCGCCCTTCACCTTGTTCCAGGTATACACGGACGTCACGGCATAGTTCCAGACCGCCCCCACGAGGATGCCGGCGATGGCCGACAGGACCCAGGCGGTGTTGCCGACCAACTGGGTCTCGAAGGCGTAGGTGGCGATGCCAACATTGGCGATGGCACCGAGCGAGCAGGCGAGCGTGAACGAAACCCAGCCGTGCACCAGGCCCCAGCCGCGCAGTTGTCGGTCACGATAGGTGACGATGTTATTGATGAAGAAGTTGAAGGTCATGGCCACCAGGGCGGCGGCGCTCTGGCCAACCGCGAAGCGGGCACCGCCCAGGTCAAAGACCAGCCACAGCACGAACAGGTGGACGAAGACCCCGGCCCCGCCGACCAGGGCAAAGGGGATGAAGCGGATCGGGACATAGCGGCCCAGGGTCTTGTCCAGCAGCATCATCAGAAAGTCCCAAAGGACTGCCGTATCGAACTTGCTCTGGCCCGCTTGCCGGGTCCGAAACTCATAAGGCACCTCAATGAACCGCAGGGGCCTGGAACTTGAGGCGAACAGATCCAACAGAATCTTAAAACCGATTCCCGAAAGCTTATGCACCGCCCCTTCCAGGACTTCGCGTTTCAGCAGAAAGTACCCGCTCATAGGGTCCTTCACCGCCGCCTTGAGAACCAACCGGGACACCCGGGTCGCGAAGCGGCTGGCAAACCGGCGATCACCCGCCCATTGGCCCAGGCCGCCGCCGGCGACATAGCGACTCCCGATGGCAATCTCGAAGCCCTCCTCTTTCACCCCCCGCAGCATGGCGGGCAGGATCGACTCATCGTGTTGCAGATCTCCGTCCATCACCGCAAGGTAGGGCGCGGCGCAGGCCAACATCCCCTCCACACAGGCGGTGGAAAGCCCTCGTCGGCCGATCCGGTGCAGCGCCCGCACCCGCGGGTTCTGCCGCGCGACCTCCCGCACCAGGGCGGCGGTGCCGTCCGGTGAGTCGTCATCCACAAAGATGACCTCCCAAGCGATGCCATCGAGGACAACGGTGAGTCGCTTCACCAGTTCCAGGATATTTTCCCGCTCGTTGAAGGTCGGGACTACGACTGATAGCTCAGGGCTCGGCAGCACGGTTATCTCTTGAATATTCAGTTTTTTTGACTGGGATTTTGGCCGGGATGGGACTCTAATCCTCCTGTCCGTCGGCTCGCCATTCTACGTCTCAGGCTGGGGCACGGGTCGGCAAACCGCGGGAAGGCGCGCCAAAATCTCACGCCCGAGCCGACCGGCTGCTTCGTTTGGCGGGCGTGTGCCGCGTCCACCAAGCCCCGACTTTACCGAGAACCCGGCAAGGGCTTATGCTCCGCGTCCCCCGCCGTCGGTGACGCCGGCGGGGCCCCATCACCTCGTCGATCCACCATCGACACCCGGCGCTCCCGGTGAGCCGTAACCCCCAAGGACTCCCAATGAAGATCCTCTTCGACCTGCTCCCGATCGTTTTCTTTTTCGTTGTTTACAAATTTGCGGGCATCTACTGGGCGACCGGCGCGGCCATCGCCACCGCGGCGCTCCAGGTCGCCTGGGTGTGGTGGCGCGAACACCGGGTGGACAAGCTGCTGCTCGCAACCCTGGGACTGATCGTCGTCTTCGGCGGCTTGACCATCGCCCTGCACGACCCGATCTTCGTGATGTGGAAACCGACCCTGGTCAATTGGCTGTTCGGAGCGGTTTTCCTGGGTAGCCCGTGGATCGGCGAACGCCCTCTGACCCAACGCATGATGGGTCACGCGATCGCCGTCCCTGCTCCTATCTGGCGCCGCCTCAACCTGATCTGGGCGCTGTTTTTCGTCGTCCTGGGGTTGACCAATCTCTTCGTGGTATATTGGGCCAGTGGCTTCTACCATGCCCAGCACGCACTGCTCCAGGCGACCGGCAAGGACACGATCGATCTGGCCAACTGCGCCGCTCAGCAGCTCTCCGACAACCTGCTGGCATTGTGCGACGATGCCCATGTCCGCGAAGGGTACTGGGTCAATTTCAAGCTGTTCGGTATGATGGGACTCACACTCCTGTTCGTGGTCGCCCAGGCCCTCTATCTGAGACGCCACATCCAGGACGAACCGAAGGCCGTGGAGATCGACTGACGTGCTGTATCACTAGTACTTCACGATGGAAATCCTAATGCCATTTCTAGGACTATGTCGTAAAATAAAATTTTTTCAGAATTCTACTGATTTCCTGTGATGCCCTTACTGCGTGCTGCCCCCGTTCCTTGGTCTTCATCACAAATGAATACAGGCACTTGAGCGCATAGCGTCGACGCAGCCAATGACCTCGAGACGGGTCGAGCGCCGCGAGCTCGCGTATCAGCGCCACGGCACCCATACCCTCAAGGCACCCATACCCTGATTGCCGGGTTCAACGTCGCGACCGGCAAGGTGACTCGGCAACTCGGCCAGACGCGAACAAAAGACGATTTCGCGCGTTTCCTAATCCCCCATTTTTACTGCATGCCCGGCGGCGTCGCAGTTCCACCTCGTCATGGATAATCTCAATACCCATTCCTCAGAATCCGTCGTGCGGTTAGTCGCGGATACCATCGTCTTTCATTTCACGCCTAAACAGTGTTCATGGCTGAATTAGATTGAAATTTTGTTCTCGAACTTGGCCCGTTAAAGTTATTCGACGAGGAAATTTTTTCGGTCGAAGATCTATACGATTAAGATCAAACAAATTCATCGACTACTTCAGTGAGACGATGGCCAAGTCTTTCCGTTGGACATACCAGGGAAAGCCTCTGGCAGCCTAGCCGGAAGTGGTCCGAGCGATTCCATCGCGAGGTACTAGTGGTGCTGTATGCCATTATCGCCGCTGATGTGCCAGGCAGCCGCAGTGCCCGCCCCGCCCACCTGGAGCGGCTGCGCGCCCTCCAAGAGGAGGGGCGCATGATCCTGGCCGGCCCCCAACCCGCCATCGACAGTCCGGACCCGGGGACCGCGGGCTTTACCGGGTCGCTCGTCGTCGCTAAATTTCCGGACCTAGCAGCGGCCGAACACTGGGCGGGCGCGGACCTCTATGTCGCGGCCGGCGTCTACGCCCAGGTCCAGGTCAAACTATTCATTCAAACAGGTGTTTCCTGCCTTGACTAACCGACACCGGCCGGCACCGCACCCCGGCAGCCGGGCCGACACTGTCGCCGATCGGACCAGGCAGCGCAGCCTCTCACCTACTCACTGATCCCAACCTATGGAACCGTAGAGACATGATTAAGAATCGTATTTCATTCGTAGCCGGCGCCCTGCTCGCCTCCGGTCTGTGCCTGGCGGACGACGCCAAGGTGGCACCCAAGGGGGCCGCCGCGGCGAGCGCACCCGCCGCCGCATCCGCTGCCCGTGCGGCCAGCCCCGACCTCGTCACGATCAACGACGTCGCCTACCCGTTGTCCATGTTCGAGTTGATCTTGACGGAACAGTCGCAGGGCGTCCAGATCCAGAACGAACAGCAGTTCGCACAGCTGCAGCAGCGCGCGTTTGACGTGCTCCAGACCTTGGCTGTCGCCTCCCAGGAGGCACAGAAGCGTAAGCTCCAAGACACGCCAGATGTCACCGCGGCCATTGCAGCAGCGACCGAGCTCCAGCGCCTGAAGGTCCTTGCCAACGCCGCCTTCAGGTCCATGGCGCAAGAGACAAAAATCACGGATGATGAGTTGAAGCAGGCTTACGATGAGGCGAAAAAAGAGCCCGCCGGCACCGAATTCAAGGTCCGCCACATCCTTCTGAAAGACGAGGCAGAGGCCAAGAAAATCATCAAGGAACTAGAGAAAGGAGCCGACTTCGGCGAACTTGCGAAGAAGAAATCAGTGTCGACGACCGTCAATACCGACGGCGGTGACCTCGGATGGTTCAACGCGAGCCAGAAGGCAAAACCAATCGCCGATGCGGTCGCCCAAATGAAACCCGGAACCTATTCAAAGGAGCCGGTGAAGACCGATTATGGCTGGGAGGTAATCCAACTGCAGGAAACCCGCCCCATGGAACCGCCAAGCTTCGACGCGATCAAGCCGAGAATCGTCGAGTTTATCCAGCGTCAAAAGCTGGATGAGGCGATAAACAAGCTGCGGGCAGCGGCTAAGGTTGAGATAAACGAGGCGTTAAGGGGCGCGTCAGCGAACGCCGCGGCGCCGACGGACGCGGCGCCCGCGATACCCGCCAAGAAGGACGACAAGAAATAGGCTGTACCCTGCACGCGGCCTGACCCCCTGCCGCGCCTGTTGATCGGGGGCGGTGCGGCGGTCTGACCAAACTCCCAACCCAGGGCGCCAAGCGACACCGCTGCGCTGCGCTGCCCCAACAAAACACAAATGTTCCCTTGAGGATCAGCGCCGCTTGCGGTCCATCAGTTCAGCATAGAGGGCCTCATAGCGCGTGGCCACGGTGTCGATGTCGAAGGCCGCCTGCACCATGAGGCGGGCCGCGGCCCCCATCCGGAGTCCGGAATCACCTCGCACCGCGTGCAGCGCCGCGGCCAGCCCGGCGGCGGCGTCTACGTTAAAGGCGGCGCCCGTGAAGCCGTCCCTCACCAGTTCGTTGCAGCGGTCGCCACCGCGGTCAGACCGCAGGCTATCGCCTCCAGCAGGGGGGTTGGGAAGCCCTTCGTTGGCCGAGGGGAAGACAAAGCAATCGTTAGCCTAGTAATAGGGTGCCACGTCCTGCACATGCGGATGAATCCGCAGCAGGTCCGTGTGTGCCGCCGCTCACTGCTCCAACTTGCACCGCAGGGCTCCACTGTAGGACTCCCAGCTGGTCGGCCCGACGGCCAGGAGCAACATGCCGGAGGAACCGAAGCCCAGGGTGCTGACCCACTGCTCGCACAACTACTCGATGCGCTTGCGACGGTCGAACACGCCCACGAACAAGGCTACCGCCCGCTCGGCCGGCAACCCGAGGGCTACTGCCGCCCGGTGCTTTTGCTCCAGAGTCGCCGGGCGGAAGGGTTGGGTTGCGTATCAACCCCATTGGGGATAGGCTGAACCTTGGCGACAGCCAGACCCTAGTCACGCAAATTCCTGCTCGAGATTGGCACTAATCGCCACATAGGCGTCGAGCATGCCGAGAAAGACCCGCTGGATCGGGGCGACGTGTGATCCGCTCAGGCTGCTAAAGTCGTCGTTTGTCAGACTTGCCTTGACCAGGCTGGGCTTACCCAGGAGAAGGCTCAAGGGACTCATGATGCTCTGGGTGTAGTTGGCGCCCTGACCGTGCACGATGTCGATCTGCCGACACCGCTCCCACAGGTGGGCAAGCAGGGAGCGCCACACGCTGAACTCCTGGTGGACCGCCCGCAGGTTGATGCGGACCCCGGGGCCTTGATCATAATTCCGCCCACCTTGTTCAGTCCAGACGTCGCCTCTTCCTTGCGGAACATGGTCTTGCGCGCGCAAACCCACATGAGCCGGCCGGCCTTGGGCGGATTTGTAATCAAGGTCGTACCTCGGTGACCTCGAAGCCATCGACCTCATAGCGCCGGGGGACGCCCGTTTAGGCCGGCGACACGAATGCGGTGTGATGGCCGCGCTCCTGCAAGCGCCTGGCCAGCAGCAGGGCTTGGGACGCCGCGCCGCTGTATTCCGGCGGGATATAGCGCACGAACATCAGGATGCGGAAGCTGCTCACTGGAAATGGGGGCCTTCTCGTCGGTTTGGATAGGCGCACTGCAAGCCCCCGATGCTACACAAAAACCACGGTCGCCGCCCCTCCGGAACGCGCAGCTGCCTCCGATGCCTGCCGGACGGAAATTGCAGCGCCGGCCATCGCCGGACCCCAAGTTCATGGGTCGGCCGCCGTGGGTGCGGCCGGACCGGCGTCGGTGCAAACTCAATCGCGCCCGGACTCCAGGGCCGCGATGCGCACTTCCAGGGGCGGGTGGCTCATGAATAGGGCCGCGAGCCCCTGGCCCATGCCCCCACTGATGCCGAAGGCGGCGAACTCGCGCGACGGCAGGTCGGCCGTCGCATGGCTGCGCTGCAAGGCGCGCAGGGCATCGGCCATCTGGCGCCGGCTGGTAAGCCGGGCGCCGCCCGCATCGGCGTGGAACTCCCGGCAGCGGGAGAACCACATGACGATCATGGTCGCGAGGAAGGACAGAAAGACCTGCGCAATCATCGAGGCGATGAAATAGCCGATACCGGGACCCGAGCGCTGATTGTTGGGACCGCGCAGGGCCTGGTCCACCAGGCTGCCGATGATCCGCGATAGGAACACCACGAAGGTGTTGACTACGCCCTGTATCAGGGTCAGGGTCACCATGTCGCCGTTGGTCACGTGACTGATCTCGTGGCCGACCACGGCCGCCACCTCGTCCTTGGTCATGGACTGAAGGAGTCCGGTGCTGACCGCGACCAGGGCCGCGTTGCGGTTCCATCCGGTCGCAAAGGCATTGGGGTCGGGCGAATCGAAGATGCCGACCTCCGGCATCTTGATGCCGGCTGCCCTGCACTGGCGCGCCACGGTGTCCATCAGCCAGTGCTCAAAAGGGGTGCTGGGTTGCTCGATGATCTGCACGCCCATGCTCCGCTTGGCCATGGACTTGGAAAGAAAGAGCGAGATGAGGGACCCGGAGAAACCGATGACCGCAGACGTTACCAGCAGGGACGTCAAGTCGAGGCCGCCGTTGGCCTGGACGCCGCTGAGGCCAAACAGGCTGAAGACTAAGCTGATGACCACCAACACGGCCACATTGGTCGCCAGAAACAGGAAAATTCGCATCATGAGTCGAGACTCCGGCTTAAGGCTTAAGGGTTGCGACGGCGTGCCTAACCATGCGCGCAAGAGCGGTCCGCACGCAATTGGAGATGTTACTTGAGATCCGGAGCTGGGAGCGATGCCGATTCGGCCAGGAAAAAACGGACTGGACAAGCGGCACGCTCACCGCTAAAATTTCTCTCTCGATGTAATCGGGGCCATAGCTCAGCTGGGAGAGCGCAACACTGGCAGTGTTGAGGTCGACGGTTCGATCCCGTCTGGCTCCACCAACCAAGAATTCGGTCTTCCACGGAAATACAGGCAGACCTGTTTATTTTGTGGTAAATGACATCAACCACCTGGACCAATAAGACCGCTTCAGTCCCCATCGTCTAGAGGCCTAGGACACCGCCCTTTCACGGCGGCGACCGGAGTTCGAATCTCCGTGGGGACGCCAATAAAACAAACGGGTTACACAGGTTTCCTGGCAGCCATTTGCGCTGTCTTAGGTGCTTTAGACAGCACACCGCCAGCGCATAAGACCAACAGTGCCGCCAACTCCTCCGGCAGGTTAGGGTCTGCCGCGGGCATTGAGCGCGGTACCGATGATCCGGGCGGCCAACACTGGCTTTTCATCCGGCAGCCGCAGTATCCTCTGGTCGAAGACAAACCGCAGCCTCGATTCACGCAACAAATCGAGGTCGACGTGGAACCGGACCCCGCTGGTCAGCGGCAATTTGTCGTCCAGCTCAGCGCGTACGACCACCAGGTTGATAACACTCTTAGTGTACTCGACGAAGTCGATGCCGATGGATTTGAGATAGAGGTGGCGGACGTCCTCCAGATAGTTCTGGTAGACGCCGTTGTTGATATGTAAGTCAGTAATTTAGGCGCTGCCGGCTGGTGCGCGGGGCGTGCGCGGCCACAGGCGACGCTCAACCCTTGCCGCCGGTCTTGGTGCCGAACAGCCAACCCATGACATCGCGCATCAACTGGCGCCCGAGTTGGCTGCCCAGGGCGCGGAACGCGCTGGTCACGAAGGCCTCCAGCGGCGTTTGGCGCCCGCGGGACCCGCCGCCCGTATCGAGCATCCCGCTCAACCTGTCGGTCCAGGTCCCACTCGGCGACCCCGTCGGCGCAGCTGACTCAATGGCCCGTTGAGCCAGCATCTCATAGGCCGACATCCGATCGATGCTGATATCATAGACGCCCTTGACCAGCGAGCGGTCCATCACCGCCTGGCGCTCCGCGGCCGCGACCGGACCCAGCCGACTCCCCGGCGGGGCGACGTGCACCCGCTGGGCCATCCCCGGAACCCCCTCCCTGTCCAGGGTCGAGACCAGGGCCTCGCCGACCGCGAGCGCGGTAATGACCGCCTCGGTGTCCAGGGCCGGGTTCGGGCGGAAGGTCTGGGCGGCCACCCGCACCGCCTTCTGGTCTTTCGGCGTGAAGGCGCGCAGCGCAAGCTGGACGCGGTTGCCGAGCTGGCCCAGCACCGCCTCCGGCACGTCGAGCGGACTTTGCGTGACGAAATAGACCCCGACGCCCTTGGAACGGATCAGCCGCACCACCTGATCGATCTTGTTCAACAGCACCTTGGGTGCATCGTTGAACAGCAGGTGCGCCTCGTCGAAGAAGAAGACCATCTTTGGGCGATCCGCGTCACCCACCTCCGGCAGGGTCTCGAACAGCTCCGAGAGGAGCCACAGGAGAAAGGTCAAATAGATGACCGGGGTCTGGATGAGCTGGTCGGCCGCCAGAATGTTGATGTAGCCATGTCCCTGCGCGTCCGTCTGCATCATGTCCGCCAGGCTCAGGGCCGGTTCGCCGAACAGGACCGTGGCCCCCTGCTGCTCCAGGGCCAGCAGGCGGCGCAGGATGGCCCCGACACTCGCCTTCGACACATTGCCCCAGCGGGTCTGAAGCTCATCCGCCGCGTCCGCCGCATGGGTTAGGAGCGAACGCAGGTCCTTGATATCAAGAAGCAGCCAGCCGTTCTCGTCCGCCAACTGGAAGACGATGTTGAGTACACCCTCCTGGACCTCATTGAGCCCCAGGAGCTGACCCAGCAACAGCGGTCCCAACTCGCTTATGGTGGTGCGCAGCGGGTGGCCCTGCTTCCCGTGAATGTCCCAGAACTGCACCGGATTGGCCGCGTAGGTGAAGCCCTCCGCCGCTTCCAGACCCATCTGCGCCACCCGCTGCGCCACCTGCGCGCTGGTTCCGCCGGGCTGGCTGAGCCCGGCCAGGTCTCCCTTCACGTCGATCAGAAAGACCGGTACCCCGGCCCGGCTGAACTGCTCGGCTAGGCGTTGCAGGGTCACGGTCTTGCCGGTGCCGGTCGCACCGGCGACCAGGCCATGGCGGTTCGCCATACGCAGGTTGATCGAGACCGGCGCGATACCGGTGCCGACGAGGATGGAATCGATCATGGGGCGTTCCGTAGGGGCTGGCGTCAATGGGGCGACAGTGTATACCGACTTGACTTTGGTTATTTTAGGCGATCCCGATTATCGTGCCAGCCGCAACCGGCAATCGGGGGGCTAGGGTCAGCACGGCGGGCTCTGGAGGACCATGGAGCCAATCCGTCTGGTCCGCTACGCGGCCCCGGCGCAGCGGCCGGGCATGCCGCGCGCTGCCGCTCAGGCAGTCGCGGCCAGTTGCGCGAGC
>JADNEJ010000397.1 GCA_016292295.1 Candidatus Thiodictyon intracellulare | reverse complement strand
GGTGGAAGCGGCGCATCGGCAGTAGCACTCCGGCCATTGGGCGGCCATCGGGGTTTATCCCGACAGTGTACCGAACCCGCCGCCCCGACGAGGCCCCGAAGTCCGACAGGCTACTAGACCGAAAAAACAATGCTAACCAATGGCGTTGCCCAGGGCTGGCATGTTCGATCCCGTTGGGGTCGGTATGCAACTCACCGCCATCCCGACCGCGCGGCACCTGGACCCGTTGAACCGGCTCAAGGTCCTAATGAGCGCCGAGTCCGCACCGCAGGGGCTGTTGGTATATACCACCGAGGAGGAACGCGCCCTGCCAGGCGGCAACCGGGCGCTGCCTTGGCAGCGGCTTCCGAGCTGGATCGCGGGATTGCTTGGCTGACCGACGACCACTCAGGCAATGTGCGCGTCGGCATAGTGCATCCAGAAGTGATAACGTTGGGCATGGGGGTCCGCGACTCGGGCCAGGCAGACGCGCCGGACCTGCTCCAGGACGCGTCGATCGGCCAGCGCGGCGCGGCGCAGTTGGGTCCAATCGTTCCAGCGCCCGCGGGCGATCAGGTCATCGATCGCGACGAGGGTGAGTCGCTCATGGGTCAGGTGACGGTGGAGCATAGATTGGGCAAGTGTTCGATGCGGCCTAGTCGTAGCCCGGATAGAAAGCAGCGGAATCCGTTGATAGCCTCTCTGATACAATATATATTTATATATCATCGGGTTGCAGAGAAGAACTGGATTCCGCTGCGCTCCATCCAGGCTACGACTGACCGAGGGTCGAGGCTTTAGCGTAAACGTCACGCCGCAACGCGACCGCGCAAACCGTCGCGGCTGAAGCCGCTCTCACGGGGGCTTTTGTCGAAGACTCATCCGTCCCCCGGAACATGAATGCTCTTTGTGGAGGCGACCTGCGGTCACGATGCAGCGCCGCGGTAACCTGCGACGCTGCGGCATTTTGCAAGGCATCGTCGCGGCCGGAGGCCGCTCCCACAGCGTCGCTGCGCGACTTTCACGATCCTGCCGACAAGCATAGCGCGACCGAGTGGGTCGACGCAGGAGTCCAAGGCTTCAGCCTTAGAGGACCGCCAAGGCTGAAGCCTTGGACTCCTGGGGTCGCGACCTGCGGCCCCGCGGGGCCGGACCGCCCGCACCTTGCGCTCGCTCTGATGTCTGGACCTTATCGATGCGGCGGACGCTGAAATCGGGATCGCGGAAGACCACAGGCCGTCCCAGGGCCTTGGCGACGGACTGTTGCAGATCCTGGACCTTGGCAGCATGCCAGCCGTGGATATCGGGGGCCTCTGGCAGCACCACTGGCGGCTTGGCGGCCGGCGCCGTCGGTCGCGGCGGGAACATCACTCCAACCGGGAGTACGGGCGCGGGCTTGGGCCGCGCGGGGGCGTCGTGCTTGGGAACTACGACGAAGGGTAAGGAAACGATGGTGTTTAACTGGGCGAGGACCGCCGCGGCACTCTCCGGCCGATCCTTGGGGTCATGCTCCAGCAGGTCATGGATCAACTCGAACAGGGCCACGGGGCACGCCTGGGAGAGGTACTTGGCGCGGCGGTTACCGGGAGGCTGCGCGGTCAGGAGCCGCCACCAGCTGGCGCCGAAGGCGTAGAGGTCACTCCGTGGACCAGGCGGACCGTATGTGGACCAGGCGGACCGTATTTGGTTCGGCCCATCTGTTCCGGCGGGGCATAGCCCTAGGTCCCGGCGATACTGGCGCCAAGCAGGCTCAGACCCGGCTGGCATCGGCGACGCGGGCGCCGTCCACCCGCTCGGCCACCCGGGCCAGGCCGAAATCGATGACCTTGACCCCGATGCCACCGCCCTCCTCCGCAGGCTCAACCTTGAGCAACAGATTCGAGGACTTGAGATCCAGGTGCACGACCCCGGCGGCATGGGCGGCGACCTGGGCTTGCAGGACCCGCCGGCCCAGGTCCAGGCTCGTGGCCAGGGGCAATAGACCCTGTTCGGCGAGCCAGGCATCGCCGTCGCGGTAGCCGTCCAGGTATTCCATGACGAGGTAAGGGCACTCGCCGCCCTGTGCGAAGCCGTAGCCCAGGAGCGAGGGGACATAGCCGCGGCCGACCCGGTCCATGGTCATGGCCTCGGCGAAGGTCGCCTCAACCGTGCCGGGCGCGGCACGCCAGAAGGTCTTGACCACCACGGGGCGCTTGCCTTTGCCCGGCTCGCGACAGAGGAAAACACAGCCCATGCCGCCGGCACCGAGGATGGCCTGGGTCTGGTATCTGGTACTTACATTCCTCGTGGGTAGCATAGCGGGCGGGGTCCAGGGCCACGGCCTGGCGGAGCGCCTCCAGGGCCTCAGGGTAGCATTGTGAGCCCTGGCGCAGGCGCGCCTGGAACAGGTTGTAGGCGGCCAGGGCGCGCACGTGATCGGTCTCGGCGGTCTCTTCGTCTTGCCGGAACAGGACCTCGGCCGCGGCGGCGGCCCCGGTGGATGACAGGGCGCTGCCGACGGCCAGTGCCGCCCACGCTGTGACCGGGGCCGGGGAGCAAGCTCGCCAGTTCCGTCTGGGCCTGGCGGATCAGGCCCAGGGCAGCGCCGCCATGCGCGGTGAACTCGTCACTGGGGGTGATGCGCAACCCCAGGCTGCCGGGCCGCAGCACGCGCAGGATCACGACGGCGACGACCTGGGGGAGCAGATCGAGCCGGGCGCTGAGCCCGTGCCCCAGGGCCTCCAGGTCGCCTTGGAGCCGGCCGCCCCAGGCATCGACCTTGGACCCGGCGGCCCGCGCGGCGTCGCGCGCGCCCTCGGCGGCGGCGACCGCCGCATCCAGTCGCCCGGCGACCTCGGTCAGAGCGTCGGAGAGGTCCTCGAGGCGTATCTCGACCAGAGCACCGAGCGCGGTCGACGCCTCGGTCAGCCGCAGCAGGCCCCCGTCCGCCGCCCTTGGGCCTGCTCCAGCAGGGCGGGCAGGCCGGTCCGGCGCTCGGCGAGGGCCTGGAGCTGGTTGATGAGTTGGGCGGCGCGGGCGAAGTCGCCGGACTGCATCGCCTCGCTCACCTGCACCCGCCCCAGGTCCAGGTTGGCCGTGAGGACCCCGATCAGGGCCGTCTGGGCGGCCTTAAGGTCGCGCAGATCCGCTCAGAGCCCCTCGCGTTACAGAACCTCGATGGTCGCACACACCCGCGGGTCGGCGCGCAGATGCTCGCGCAGGAACCACAGCAGGGCGTCACCGAGCAGGCCCCGCCTGGCGAGCAGGCCGCGCACCTCGGCGTCCAGATCCGGAAGGAGTTCGCTCGCGCGGGCCAGCAGCAAGGCTGCTGAGGTCATCGCGGAAGGCGCCCTGGACCAGGGTGGCGAGCGCGGACTCGTTCAGGTCCGCGGCGGGGAGAAGCTCGGCACGCCGCTGCGCCATGGTTTGGCAGGTGTCCAGGGTCCGGCGGCGCAAGGAGACTAGCGCGGGCGCCGACAAGCCGCGGTCGGTGCCATAGGACAGGAGAAAGTCGCGCTCCACCGCCGCGGCATAGGCCCGCGCCAGGTTGGGCGAGAGCGCCCGGCCCAGGCGGGTCAGGACCCCTGCCCCCTCGTCGCAGAGGCCGAGCGCGATGGCGCCGGCCCCGCGGCCCAGGCTGTCCTATCTTGGGCTGCGCCGCCCTGGAATCTCCGGCGGTGCCGCGGGCTCGTAGCCCTTCAAGCCCAGATCACCAGTCAACATCTTTGACAGCGGGCGAATGCGGCGCACCTAACCACCCACGCCTCAAGTTCCGGTATCCGCACCGGGGCGCTGTTCGTCGAGCATCCGCAAGACGGTCGGGAGCGGTGACTGCCGGAGCGGCGTCTCATCCACCCGCCCCCGATGCCCCCGCGGCACCAGCCGCCGCAAGAGCCGCAGCAGGTCATCCACATAGGTGAAGACCACCGGGATGATCAGCAGGCTCAGGAAGGTCGAGGTAATGAGCCCGCCGATGACTGCAATCGCCATGGGGGAGCGAAAGCTCGGTTCGGCGCCGATCCCGAGCGCCACCGGCAACATACCAGCGCCCATAGCGATGGTGGTCATGACGATGGGGCGGGCGCGTTTGTGGCAGGCGTCCAGGATGGCCGGGCGGCGCTCCAGGCCGCGGTCACGCCGCGCCACGATGGCGTATTCCACCAACAGGATGGAGTTCTTGGTAACGATGCCCATCAGCATCAGCACCCCGATGATGGATGGCATGGAAAAGCTGTTGTGGGTCAGCAGCAGTGCGATGAAGGCGCCGCCTAATGAGAGCGGGAGCGCGGTCAGGATGGTGATGGGTTGCAGGAAGTCATGAAAGAGCAGGACCAGCACTACATAGATGCAGAGCACGCCGATCAGCATCGCGGTGCCGAAGGAGGCGAAGAGCTCGTTCATGCGCTGGGCGTCGCCCTGCGCGATCCGGGTCACGGCGGGCGGCAAGTTGTGCAGAGCTGGCAGGGCTTCTGCCTCGCCAAGGACTGAACCGAAAAGGCGCCCGCCGAGCTCGATGTTGATGGTAACGGTCCGCATCCGGTCCACCCGGTCGCTCTGGGCCGATCCGCTGCCGAGCGCTAGCGCGGCTACCGCGGAGAGCGGCACCGAACCGGTCCTGGCCGGGACGCGCAACTGGGCGATAGCATCCAGGTCGGTGCGCAGCGACCGGTCGAGGCGCACACGGATGGGGATCTGGCGCTGCGGCAGGTTGAGCTTGGGTAGATTGACCTTGAAGTCACCGGAGGTCGCGACCCGCACCGCGTCGGCCAGGGCGGAGGTGGTTACGCCCAGGTCTGCGGCACGGGCAAAATCGGGCCGAATCTGGATCTCCGGGCGCTGCAGGCTGGCCCCGGAGGTCACGTTGCTGATCCCCTGCAGGGTGCGCAGGTCCCGCAACGTCGCCTGGGCGGCGGTGGCGAGCACGTTGGGGTCGTCGCTCGCAAGCGTGATCTGGAGCTTCTCGCCGCTCTGGCCGGTGCCGATGGAGACCCGGGTCCCGGGAAGCGCGCGCAGGCGCTCACGTACGTCGTGCTCGATCTGCAGCTGGGTCCGAGCGCGGTCGTGCCGATAGATGAGCTTCAGGCTCAGATTCGCCAGGCGCACGTCCTTGGCCGCGCCGTCCCCCATGGGCCCCTGGCCGGAGGCGCTGCCTACCGCGGTGAAGGTCCCGGTCACCTCCGGGACGGACGCGATCAGCCGCCGCGCCTGCTGCGCCGTCAACCGCGTGTCTTCCAGCGAACTGCCGGGCGGCAACTCCAGCTTGACGCTGAAGAGTCCGCGGTCCGCCGCCGGCACGAAGCCCTTGGGCAGCAGTGGTATGAGTTGCATGGACCCGATGAAGAATAGGATGGCGGCCAAAGCGGTCGTCTTGCGATGGTCAAGGCACCAGCCGGCGACGGCCAGATAGCGGGTCATGACGAAGCTATCGGTATTGCTCTCCGGATGGGGTTTTAGAAAATAGGCGGCCATCATTGGGGTCAGCAGGCGCGCCACCATGAGCGAGGCGACCACCGCCACCGCGGCGGTGATGCCGAACTGGACAAAGAACTTGCCCGGCACCCCGCCCATGAAGGCCGTCGGCAGAAAGACCGCGACCAGGGTGAAGGTGGTCGCGATGACCGCGAGCCCGATCTCGTCCGCCGCCTCCATCGCCGCCTGGAAGGGCGGCTTGCCCATGCGCAGGTGGCGCACGATGTTCTCGCTCTCGACGATGGCATCGTCCACTAGGATGCCGACCACCAGCGCCAGGGCGAGCAAGGTCAGGACATTCAGGCTGAACCCCAAGAGCAGCATGACGGCGAAGGTCGGGATGATGGAGAGCGGCAGGGCGACGGCCGCGATCAGGGTGGCGCGCCAGTCACGCAGGAACCACCAGACCACCAGGATCGCCAGCAGCGCACCCTCGTACAGCAGTTCCATGGATCCCAGGTAGTTGTCATAGACCGGGTCGATGGTGTTGAAGGCCTCCCGGATCTGTATCTGGGGGAACAGGACGCCCAGGTGATCCAAGGCCGCCTTGGCCGCCTTGGCAACCGCCACCTCGCCGGCCCCCTTGATCCGGGTCACCTCGAAGGCGACCACCGGGGCCTCGTCCAGCAGTGCGTATGAGCCGCGCTCCGCAAAGCTGTCACTGACGGTCCCCAGGTCCTGCAGGCGCACCCGGCGGCCGTCGGGCAGCGGAATATTCAACTCCGCGATCCCGGCGACCCGGTCCACTGCGCCTAAGCTGCGGACCGACTGCACGGCCCCGCCGATGTCCCCGCGCCCCCCGGAGGCGTCCTGCTGAACGCGTTTCAACTGGGCGGAGATGGCCTCGGCGGTCACCCCCAGCGACTGCATCTTGGCGCTGTCGAGATCCACATGGACCTCCCGGTCCACCCCCCCCACCCGCGCCACTCGACCCACCCCCTTGACCGCCAGCAGTAACTTGGCGACCTCGTTATCGACGAACCAGGACAGTGCCGACTCATCCATCCGCTCGGAGGCCACGGTATAGGTCGCGATGGGTGAGCCAGAAGTGGTAACCTTTGAGACGATTGGGTCCGTCATGTCCTGCGGTAGGTCGACACGCACACTGTCGACGGCGTTGCGCACCTCGTTCAGGGCCACCTCGGTGTCCTTGTCAATCTGGAACTCGACCCGGATGCTGGCGGAACCGTCGGCAACCGTGGTGCGGATGTGCTCGATGCCGCCCAAAGAGGCGATCCGGTCCTCGATCTTACGCGCGACCTCGGTCTCCAGTTGGGTCGGGTCCGCCCCCTCCAGGTTCGCGTTGATCGTGATGGTGGGCAGTTCAACGTCCGGGAAGTTCTGAATCGGCAGGGCCCGGAACCCCATGATCCCGAAGATCGCCAGGAGCCCGAACAGGAGGATGGCGGGGACCGGGTGGCGGATGGACCAGGCGGAGACGTTCATTCGCGGCTAACCTTCTTCTCTTCGGCGCTCGCCGGTGCCGCGGCGGACTCCACCCGCACCAGGTCCCCATCGGCGAGGAAGGCCCCGCCGCGTTCCACCACCCGCACCGCCGCGTCCAGGCCGGACAGGATCTCGACCTGGCCGGCGCTGCGGCGCCCGGTCTCTACCTTGCGCTGGGCCACCCGGTCGTCAGGCAAGACCTCGAAGACAAAGCTCACGCCGTCGTGCAGGACCACAGCGGACTCGGGGAGGGTCAGGACCTGGCTGGCCCCGAGCCGGATGGTCCCCTGGGCGAACATCCCGGGGCGTGCCGGACCCTCACCCGGCAGATCCACATAGGCCAGGCCGTAGCGGGTATTGGCGTCCAGGGTCGGGGCCGCGATGCGCACCTTACCGGTCACGCTTTCCCCACCCGGCAACCGGATCACGGCCTCTTGGCCGGGGCGGACCTGGGCGAGTTGCTGGGCGGTGAGCTCGGCGCGCCACTCCACCCGCCCCTGACGGACGATGCGAAAGAGTTCGGTCCCGGCCTGCACCACGGCCCCCAGGGCCGTGGAGCGGGCCGCAATCACTCCGTCGTCCACCGCCAGGACGCGTGTCTGGCTCAGGCTGATACGCTCCATCTCGAGTGCCGCCTCCGCCGCCGCCAGATTGGCCTTGGCCGTCTCTTCCGCGACCAGGTATTGGGTGATCTGCTGCTCGGACATGGCGCCCTTATCCTTGACGCTGCGCGCCCGATCGCCATTGGCCCGCGCCTCCGCCAAGGCCGCCCGGACCTGGGCTACGCGCGCCTCCTGTTGCGCGAGCGACGCCTTAATCGTGTCCTGATCGAGTCGTGCCAGCACCTGACCACGGCGCACCCGGTCGCCCACGTCCACCGCCACCTCCACCACGCGCAGGCCCCCAGTCTCGGCGGCGATCAGGCCCTCCTGCCAGGCAAAGAGCCCGCCGCTCGCCTCGATCAGTCGCGGCCAATCCGCCGCGCGGGGGGCGACCAGAGTCACGGTCAGGACCGGATGGGGCGGCGGCTTGGGCGCGGCTTTACCGGCCGCGCCGTCGGCCCCGACCTTTCCATAGGACACCAGAGCGGCCAGCAGGCCGATGGCGCCCACCGCGAGCAGGGTCAAACCAATCTTCGCCTTCATTCGGAT
Organism: Candidatus Thiodictyon intracellulare; assembly: GCA_016292295.1. Taxonomy (GTDB): domain Bacteria; phylum Pseudomonadota; class Gammaproteobacteria; order Chromatiales; family Chromatiaceae; genus Thiodictyon; species Thiodictyon intracellulare. Next base: position 1,658 of record JADNEJ010000397.1, on the reverse strand, counting down.
ACTCCAGCGTCGAGGCGCGGGACCCGCGGCAGGTCCGGCGCGCCGGCACGGCAGATGGAAGCGCCGAGCGACGGCTCGGCGTGGTCGGGGACCTTGAGGCCGATGGCACGGCAGATGAGGTCGGTCATGGTGCCGGTGAGTTGGTCCAGGCGCTCCGGCGTGTAGTGTTCCCACCCTAATTGGCGCCCCAGGATGGGGCGCGTAAACGCCAGGCTCGCCATGTGGCCATGCAGCACATTGGCGGTGAGCCGGACCGCCTCGGACGCGGGTGCTAGCCCCCAGGCGCAGCCCACCACCTGCGCCAGGAGTTGCAGCACCGGCTCGACGCGACGGCGGTAGAGCAGGTCGAAGAGTTCGCCGGGGAAGGCGAGTTCGCGCGCCACCAGTACACTGAACCAGCGCAGGTGCTCGAAAGTCGAAAGGCGCCCCAAGAGCCCGCGGGCCAGAATCTCTACCGCCGCCGTCAGCAGCACCGAATCGGACCCGGCGCGCACCAACAGGGCGCCCACCTCGTCGAGCTGGCGCGCGAAACATCCCTCGTCCTCGTCCAGCACTGTGTCGAAGATGGTGTGGTAGAGCCCCTGCTTGCTGCCGAAGTGATAGTTGACGGCGGCGACGTTCACCTGGGCCGCGGCGCTCAGGTCGCGCACCGAGACACCCCGGAAGCCGTGCTCCGCGAAGAGTTTAAGCGCGGTGTCGATGATGCGACGGCGGGTCTCGCCGGCGTGCAGGTACAGGGGGCGACTTGAGAGGGTCTGTCCGAGTGGGGGCATGAACGGCGGCCGGCGCTGGATCAGACGGCAAGTATACTTTATCGCTGCGTTATTTCAAACGTTTGTTTTGTTGAATCGAAGACCGGACCTGGCGCGCTCTCTGGTGAATCACTGACCACAATTTGCAAAACAATGTTCGGTAATCAATTTTACAGCTTCTGCACAGGTTATCCACAAAAGTGGCCACAACGCATGTGGAAAGATAGCGGCTGACAAGGTCTCCCGCGTGCGCCGGAAGCCCATTCGCTCCGCATTACCGCTCGACCGGGAGGCCTGACCCGATACCCTTGTTACACTAAATGTTGAAAACCTGTATACCGTAATTCTCGCGCCTGCTGCACCCCCTCGTCTGGTCGAGCCAAGTCGTCAACAAGGAGCAACCGACCATGCCGCTGCGATTTCTCTCACTGGCCTGCACTCTGGGCCTGATGCTGCTTGCCGACGGCGCCCTGGCCGCCCAGACCTGCAAATACGACAGCATCACCGCCACGGCACCGGCGAGCCGGTTTACCGATAACGGCGATGGGATTGTGACGGATCGGCGATGGGACTGTGGCGGATAAGGGCGCTAGGCTCCAATGGAAACGCTGCGCCGAGCCTGAGACCTGAGACAGAACCAAATCCCATAAAATTATCTCTAAAGTGATGTTTTAATTTATAATATTACATATTAAACTACCTAAGACAAGATTTGTCGCCATGGTCCTAAAGCCGAAGTCAATGCAAAATTATTTTTCTGAACAACAATTTATTTGTCAAATTTGAAAATACCTATAACTCCGCTGAAGGAATATTTGTTTTCCGATCGCTTCGCCGCGTGTGCGCGGATCGCTCCTACCGACTTCACCCGTGAACGCGCCCTGCCGCTGCCCGCCTTGGTGGCGC
>JADNEJ010000171.1 GCA_016292295.1 Candidatus Thiodictyon intracellulare | reverse complement strand
TCCATCGTCTGCTTGATGGTGCATCGTCTGCGTGACCACTGGGCGTCCTTGCCACACTCGACCGCTTGGTACCTCAAACCGCAGGCCACCTTTCCGACTGCCTGGCGCTCGTGCGCCGCACCCTCTGGGCCGAGGGAAATGACGTCAACTCGCTCGCGGATCAGGATCAGGATCAGGTGGTAATTTCCCGCCCCGCCTGAGAGCGTGTGCTCGCGCAACTGGCCGCGACTGCTTGAGCGGCAGCGGCGGCATGCCCGGCCGCCGCGCCGAAGCCGCGTAGTGGGTCAGACGGATTGGCTCCAGGGTCCTCCAGGGTCCTCCAGGGTCCTCCAGAGTCCTCCAGAGTCCTCCAGGGTCCTCCAGAGTCCTCCAGAGTCCTCCAGAGTCCTCCAGAGTCCTCCAGAGTCCTCCAGAGTCCTCCAGGGTCGGCCGTGCGGACCCTGGCCCCCCGATTGCTGGGCGCAGCTGGGACGATGATCGGGGTCGCCTAAAATGGCCAAAGTCGAGCCGATGATCGCCGCCATGAACGCCGCTGCGTGGGTATTAAGGCGCTGGCGCAACGTGACGGCCGAGAGAACTTAGTCGACATCCAACGCCTCAGCGAAATACGGGTCGTGCCGGAACGCCTCGATCGCTTCAAAGTCGCTCTTGCCAAAACACAGTAGTCCGATGTAGCTAGTCAGGATCTTGACATGCGGTATGGCATCGCTCCGGGCCGGCGCCGCTGCGGCCGCATCTTTCGCCAGGTCGGTGTGCTGACTAATCGCCATCCCGATCAGTCAAAATCCCGCGTGGGAAGTAAAATCAGCCTCCGCTCCGATTTCGCAATGATCAGTCGTCGCACCATGTCACTTGCGGAGTGAGTCTCAGTCGAATGCGCTATTTTAACTCTATCTCGCTGAAATTCCAATAGATCAACCAACGATTCAGAGGCTCATTCAGATCACTGAATTCAGGGACATTTCACAATAAAAATTGACGAAACAAAAAAAATTAATATCGATCTGAAATTTCCTGTTTTTCCAGGGGGGCACCGGAGGGACGTGGGGTAGCGGTGGGGGGGATTCGAGGGGTTTGCGGAAATCCACGCAAACCCCTACGAAAACTCCCGACCCCAAGTGTTCGGCCCTGCACGGGTTTCAGAACCCGGAAACTTCAGTAGCGATGACAATCGTCGTATAAAAGATCGAAGAAAGAGCCAGAGCCAGAGCCAGATAAGTCATAGATAATATGCATAGTCCCAGGGAAAAACACAAAGCAGCATCGGCGCGAAAGGCCTTGATCACAAATCCGCCCAAGGCCAGCCGGCCTATATGGGTTTGCGCACGTAAAACCATGTTCTGCAAGGGAGCGACGACGCCGGGGCTGAACAAGGTAGTAGGCGGAATTATAATCAAGGCCAGCGCGGAAAAAAAAACACAGGTGCTATTGTCACAACATACTCTCGCTTTCGCAGAATCAAAGCCCCAGCAGGAAAACAGGAAAATATATGAAATAAAGAAATAAATACCGCGCCCAGGATAAATAAATCACTTTCAATCGACATTCTTAATCCCACCTCATCGCTAATATCGCTATCACATGAAGATTTCTTCGTAGAAGGCCCAGACGTGCTGTTGCATCTCCCGTTCATCGAGACGGGTAGCGATTACTTGCCAATTGATCACGGCCGCCTCATCGACGAGGCGGTCGTCGGACAGCGCGCGGCGGACACGATCGCCGATGACATTGATGTCATCCGCCGGAATGAGATAGCCGCCTCTGCCGCTCTCGAACCATTCGTCACAGCAGGAGGTGTCGGTCTGGATCGGAAAGGCGCCCATGGCCATCGCCTCGAGGGCCGAGGTGCTGATCGCGTCCGAGACGCTCACACCCAAGTAGACCCGCGCCCGCGCGTGCATTCGCAACATCTCGTCGTGCGGCGCATGCGGCACCACCGTGATGTTCTTGATCGGACTCGTCGCCCGCAGCTCGTCCGCACGCTGCATCGCCTCGACCGACGGCGAAAAAATTACGACTTCAAAATCCTTGACCAGGTCTGCGCAGCGCTCGAGCGCGGCGAGCGCGGTGAGCGCGCGACCGGCAAAATGCTGGTAGCCCTTGACCATGATCGAGCGACGGCGCGAAGGGGGCACTTCAGCGCGCAGTCTGGCGGCGTTCGCCAGATCGAAGCCACCCGAGTTCGGCATCACCGGCAGCGTCTTGGCCGTCATCCCGAGCTCACGCGCCAGCTCGATATCGCGTTGGCATTCGCACGAATAGAAGTCGATGTGCCGCACGAGACGCTGAATCTGCGCGCGATGGCGGGCGTCATGTCTAAAATGATAGATGTCGCTGCCCCAGTTCGTCGCCAGCCAGGGTGGGAAACCATTGCCGTTTATCTCGCGTGCGCGCAGGACCTTGTAGCTACAATGCTGAAACTCCATCGAGTGGATGAGGTCCGGTTGAAGTCTGCGGATAAGACGCGCCAAGGTCCTGGGGCCAAAAAAGAGTGGGCTGGTAGCATCCGATTCACCGGTACGCAGCCGCAGACGATCGAGCGCGGCCTCGGCCTTGAAGGTCATCGGCAGTTTATAGACCGGGTCCTGGCGCAGACGGTGCGGATGACCCTCCACCTCGGCGGCGACCAGAGCGTTCCACCATCGCCGCGGCGAGGTGCGCGGCGCGCTGCGCATCTGATCCCGGCTCGTCCGCAAGAATGGCCGATGCATCGTTATGCCCCGCAGCGTCGGCAGTACCGGTTCGTAATTCATCGGGAACAGATGCAGGTCCCAGCCGCGGTCCGCGAGATTATTGATCCAGCGAACGGCATGTGAACTATGCTGCATGCAAACGAACAGTATACGAGGCGAGGCCGTCACTTCGGCAAAGTCTCCAGAATGAGCGGGACGAAAGCGGCAGTCCCGTTGATCAGATCAAATGACAGACGAACCTCGTCGCGACACCAGGGCCCCGCACGTCCGCGCAGGACCAGGTCAATCTCCAGTTCGAGTACTGCGGCGATACCCGCGACATCATTTGGGCTCACCGTTGGGCAACCGAGGCGATCGAGAATCTCGTGGCAGCCCCCGGGCGGGGCTATGCCGATAATCGGGGTGTCTGCCCCCATGTAATCGACCACCTTGCTGGGCACAAAGGGGGTCGCGGCCACATCGGCCTCAATGACCAGCAGCAGGTCGGCGTCGTACATCAACTCCAGCGACTCGAGGTACATTACCGCGGAGCGATGCCGTACCAAGCTGGCAGGGAGATCGCTGAACCCTTCCCATTCGTGCAGTTTTCTATCCATAGGCCCGATCAGTTCTACCCGCAGGAACCACCGCAGTTCCGGCCGCCGCGCTATCACCTGCGCCAGCGCACGAAAGAAGGGAGTCGGCGTCCGCCGACCGAACAGGGTCCCGAGACAGCGCAGCGTCACCTTCTCATTACTGTGTTTGCGTCTGGCCGGGTAGAGCGCCCGATCAAAGACGTGCGGCACAACCAGGGCCCGCTCTCGCGGCAGAAAGGGATAGGCTTTCAGGACCATCTCACAGGCGTGCACGGAGCTATGAGTGACGAAGTCCGCGGCGCGCAGGGCCTGCGGCTCACGCCAGGCATTCCAGCGCCGAACCAACGAGCGGGTCTCGAGCGGATTGGCCGCCCAGGGATCACAGAAATGGGCGATCCAGCGCAGGTCGGGGCAGGCCTGTTTCACCCTTAGCATCACGAGATTGATGCTATGGAATGGCGAGACCGTGAGGACCGCCGCGTAGAACCGGGGCGACGCCGCCATCACCGCATTGAACGCACTCTTGTTCAGCTGTGCCATGCAATCCGGAAAATCGCGCATGATACGCAGGCGATACGCGGCGCGCCTCAGGAAACGGCGGTCGCGGGGCAACCGAATAATGCGCCGGCAATGCGTATCGGCATAGTCGAGCAAGCTGTCGTCGCGCGGCAGGAGCGCGGCCTGCGGACCCGCGCAGATGACATCCACGGCGAAGCCGAGTTGGTGCAGCCCAGCGGCGAGGCGCGCCACCACCGGGGACATCTGGACCTGGATCGGAGGAAACGGGTAGGCGAGCACGAGCACGCTGGGCTGTGCCTTTGCGCTTACCACGTGATCACTCAAGACGGCGCTTGCGATTGGGCTCATCGGACGGTCAGATGAAAATACTCGGCTACCCTGCGCAGAGGGGCCGTCATCCGCCACGAGTGCGAAGCGTAAAGTCCGGCGAGCGTTTCGCCAAGTTGGCGGCTCCGCGCCTGCTCCGCCTGCAGCTCCAGCTCCAGGGCCACCTGTATCGCGTCGCGCTGCTGGCAGATATCCCGTATCGCGGCCGTCAGGTGATCGATTTCCGCCGGCAATCGAGCAGTGGTCTGAGTCGTGGCTGCCAAATCCCTGGTCGTCTGTGCCTGCTGCGAGAGTATCCGCAGAAAATCGTCGGGGCTGATCGCGGCGGCGTGCTGCCGACAGAGGTTGATTGCGCGCGCGCCGGCCTCGCTGAAGCCGCGTGACTTGAGGTTGTCGGCGAGCCGAAAATAGCCCTCGGCCAGCGACTGGTCCATACCCTGCCGCACCTGCGCCGCTGACAACTGGCCGACAAAATTTCCCAGCAGCCGATTACATTCCTGCAGGACCAGGTCCGAGCGGTGTGAACCCTGACCGGGGTGGTTGCGCGCGAGGACCACGACGCCCGGCAAGTGAACGAAGGTAAAGCCGGCGGCCATCCTGAACCAAAGGTCATAGTCCTGGGTGGTGCGCAAGGCAGAATTGAATCCCCCGTGCTCCGCAAAGGCGAGCCGCGGCACCAGCAGGGTGCAGCCGTGCAATTCGTTGGACATGGTAATGAAACGTCGGAAGTCACCAGGCGGCGCCGACGGCAAGGGTAATGGCTTGGCCGTCCCCGGATCACCGCTGAACACGGCACAGTCGCCGTAGACCACGCAGCGGGCGGGGTCCGGCATCTGCGCCAATGCATTGATCTGGGATTCTATCTTGTTCGGCAGGTAGAGGTCGTCATGGCTCAGCCAGGAAAAATAGTCACCATTCATCTCCGTGACGCCGCGGTTCAATGCGGTCGCCACGCCGCCATTGGGCTTCTCGACATAGCGTACTCGCTCGCCATAAGTGAGCGCCACCGCCTTGCTCGCGCCCTCATCGCTCGAGCCATCGTTGACGACGATGACCTCAACATTGTCGTAGGTCTGGGCCAGTGCGCTGTCGATCGCGTCTGCCAAATAGTCGGCCCCGTTGTAAACGGGGATGACGATCGACACACTGGGGGAGAAGGGTGGCTGCGCCTGCCGGCCGCACGAGTCCCGGGATGACACCGCGGCGTCGGGCGGAGTCGTCCGATCGGCAGCAGTGACCGCTGCCGGGATGGTCTTAGCTTCGTAGTTCATTAACTGCTCCCGCTGCGCCCACCCCGTTCAAAGGTCGACTAACCGCCACAGGCCCAGGCTCTTGTCGGCCCAATCACCACCCGCTTCGGTGCAGTTCTCATTGATTGTTCGCAGCGGCGCAGGCCAATTGAAGGGCGGCAGCCGGAGATTGATTGGCCGCCACTGGCCGGTCGCAATGTCGGCTTGGGTGGTACGGGCGGTAAAGGTTGTCGTGAGAAGATAGGTCGAGCCGCTGCGCTTGAGGTTGGCAATAACCCGCAGGGCATCGACGAAAGAAAAATGGACCAGCAGGTCACGGCAGAAAATGAGGTCAACGCATGGTAGGTCATCATTGGCGATGTCCACGACTACAAACCGGCGGTGCGCGTTGGCGTCGCGAGCGGTGTTGGCCGCGATCAGGTCGAGAACCACGTCGGCACCGACATAGTCGACCCCCAGGTCCACCGTCCGCATCCAGTGAAAATCCCCGCATGGGACGTCGAGCAGGGTGCGCACCCCAAGGCTGCGCAGCAAGGGCGGCAGGGTTTCGCGGATCACCGCCGTCTGCTCCAGGTCCGACCCGGTGCCGGAGTGCGACACGCGACTTACCCAGAGGTTGTGGCGGTAAATCCGCCCGAAGATATCGGCCATTGCGTGGGAAATCGGCGCGTTGGGGCGGTCGAGATCCGGTTCAAAGGGCTCCCGTCCAACGAGCCTGCGCAGGAACCGGGAGGCGCGCCAGAGGCGCGATGCACTCAGTGTTTGCAGTTGCCGCAAGAGCTTAGCACTGTAGACCTGTTCAACCTGCAAGGCCTGGGCAAGGTCCTCGGTACGCACCCGCTCCTGCTCCAGCATCTGGGTGTACTTGCCAAGCTCCTCCCCAGACTTTACATAATCGGTACACACCGTATCGAGCAGCACACGCATACTGAGGATACGCTGGGTCAAGACGTCCACCATGCGGCCGGAAGGGGGCTCCTGGTCGAGCATCAGGAGGTCGTAGATCTCCTCCCCCAGGCCGGTCAGTTCGCGGCGCTGCGTCAGGGTACAAGTGGGTAGATCGATACCGACGAGAGCGGCGCCGGACCCCGGATCGAGGCCCTGATTGCGTGTTCCCTTGCTGCGGGAGATGGCCCGCGGCGCGCTCAGGCCGACCCAGAGTGTGTGGTCCTGAAGGGCCAATCCACGGGCATAGCCGCCGACCGCGATTTCCCCTTCCTCCCGCCAGGCGTCCTGATCGTCGCGCTGCAGCCAATGCACCCGATGACCGCGTGATTCCGCGAAGAACAGCCGACCATCGCAATACAGTGGGGAATGCGGCTGCGACAGCGCGCCCTGTATGAGTTGATAAGGCTCAACCTGAAAGATCGCCCCGGCGTTGCCCCAGGACCCATCGGGTTGGCGCGGGCCGAAGCAGGATGCAATCAGCCTTTGTGGGGAGGCGGTCAGGCCGTTGAGATGAACCAGGTCGCGGTCGTATTCAAGGCCCGGGTAGCGCCAATGAAGCCGGGGCTCGCCGAGATCGTCGCCGTCAAGGGCAACCGCATAGATCTCGTTGGTTCCGGTGCTGACGACATACAGGGTATCGTCATGGTAGACAACCGAATGCAGGTCGAGGGCGGGTGACATATCCCGGCGCGCCTTAACACGTCCCGCAACCGGGTCGTAGAGCACGAGCAGAGGAGGCGTCGACTGGGTTGCCAGCACCAGATCCCGCCCGGCCCGGCAGGTACCGCAGAGACCGCCGTTCGCGTAGTGGGGAAACTCAAGCTCGCCCAGCGGCAACCAGGAGTACCCGTCGCCGTCGAGTTCAAGCAGACCACAGGATTCATGCGGTGACGCATTTTGCATGCAGAACGTCACCAGAAGAGATTGCCCGCTCAGTCTGACCTCCTATTCTTGCTCGGCGGCTCCCGCCGACCGCAGATCAACGCTTATGTTCAGGTCAATCGTGCCCACGGCGGGCCGCACCTGACCCCGGCCGACGCGAAAGGCGAGCACGTCTAAAATGCGATGCAGCAGTTCGCCGCGCGAGGCCACCCCACAATTGAGAAAATAGGTGCCGAACCCAAAGACGCAATCGAACTCGAAGCAGATATCAATGACCTCGTTGGCGCCGACCAGTGGGATCGTCTGCTGGCCAGGCGGGAACTGGCCGCCGCCCAGATGGACACCATTTACCACCTTAGTCATGCAATAGAACTTGACGTTACGCGCCGCCTCCATGAAGGTTACACAGTAACAGAACTTATAACGCTCGCCGGGGACCAGGCAATTTACCGGCGCGCCGGCCAGCGTCAGTAGGCGAGCCTGCGAGATCTCGGCCCCATTCGGTTCAAAGGCCAGGGTGCTCACCGATACCAGGCCAGGGTCCAGGCTGGCGGTATCGGTTTCGTCCGCGTCCTCTTGTGCCTCCACGAAGCCCATATCGTGTAGCGCATCAGTGCCGGTTAGCGGGTCCGCGAGTGCGTCAACCCGGCCCCCACCGAGCGCGACCGCCGTGCGAATATCGGTGAGAATCTCCGGAATACGCACGGCCGGGGCCGCCATCAGCTTCTGGTACCAGGCGACGGTGCGCTTGGGCCGCCCGGTATACAGATGTTCGCCCTGGTGCAGGAGAATGGCATGATCGCACAGGTCGACCACGGTGGCGGTGGCGTGCGACACGAACAGGATGGTCGCCCCATCGCTCTTGATCCGCTCCATCCGCGCAAAGCATTTACGCTGGAAGGCCTCGTCCCCGACCGCCAGGGCCTCATCGACGATTAGCAGATCCGGGTCGACACTGACCGCGACGGCGAAGGCGAGCCGGGCGAACATGCCGCTCGAATAGGTCTTCACGGGCTGTTCAATGAATGCGCCGATATCCGCAAAGGCGAGGATGCCATCCAGGCGTTCGTCGACCTGGGCGCGATTATAGCCTGCGATAACGCCATTCATGTAGACGTTCTCGCGGCCGGTGAATTCCGGGTTGAATCCGGCCCCGAGTTCCAGCAGGGCGGCGATGCGCCCGATCACCGACACGGTGCCAATGGTTGGACTTAGGTTGCCGCAGATGATCTGGAGCAGGGTCGACTTGCCGGACCCGTTACGGCCGATGATCCCCCAGGTCTCACCCCGCCGGATCTCCAGGTCGATCCCTCGCAGCGCCCAAAACTGGTTGTAATAGGTGCGCCAGCGGCCGAACAACATTTGCTTCAAGCGGTTCTCGGGCCGCGCAAACATCGCGTAGGCCTTGCCCGCGCCCTCGGCCTTGACGACGATGTCAGACGACATCGGCAAATCCCCGCTTGGTAACCCGGAACCAGACCACGCCGCCCCAGGCGACGGCCAGCGACAGCACGATGGACAGGCAAAGCACGGCAATATTCGGCGCGGTGCCGAAGAGGGCCACGTCGCGCACCTGCTCCATGGCCACTGCCAGTGGATTGAGTTGCACCAGGAACCTGGCCCGCTCCGGCAGGGCTGCGACCGGGTAGAAGAGCGGGCTCGCGAACATCAGGACGGGTAGGACGATGGCGACGGATTGGCGAATATCGCGGATGAAAAGGCCGGTCGAGGAGAGGAACCAAATCAGGCCCAGGGTCATCAGGACCAGCGGCGTCAGCACCAGGGGCAGCCACAGGACCGTGAGCGGCGGCACACCTATGATGATGACATAGGCCACGAACAGGATGCCGAAGCTGACCATCGCGTTGAACAGCGAGGTCACCACCAGGACCCAGGCCAGCGCCTCCAGCGGAAAGACGATGCGCTTGATGTAGGAGGGATTTTCGGCCATCAGCGTGGGCGCGCGGCTGATGCACTCCGAGAACAGGGTGAAGACGATCAGGCCGGCGAACAGCACCAGCGCGAACTCGAAGCGATTGTTCAGCGGCGAGGCCCAGCGGGTTTGGAACACGACGCTGAAGACGAAGGTATAGATCGTCAGCATCAGCATGGGTGTCACGAAGGACCAGGAGACCCCAAGCACCGAGCCGCGGTAACGCACCGCGATCTCACGGCGGGTAAGTTGCAGGATCAGGCAGGCGTTGCTGGTGAAGGAGGTGAAGATGTGTTGCGGGCCATGCTCTGCCAGGGAGAGCTTTGGCCGCACCGCCGTATGTACGACAACCGGCCGACCGGGCCCGGCGCCCGCCGACAATTGATGCTCGATCATCGTTCTATCGTTCTATGGGGTCCACTGGAAAAGGCTGGCGGGCCTGGGCAGGGCCGCCTTGCACTCAGTGTACCACAAGCCTAAAGCCTTCTATTGGGCCTTGGAGTCCGGCGGGTGAGCCGCGGCCGGCTAGGCGCCGGTGATCTCGATCACAAAGGCGGCTAGCCGCTTATCGGATTTAGCGACCGGCGCCACCGCCTGAGGCCCTTGGACGGGGTTTTGTGGCGAAAGAGAGACGGTTTTCGGCTAGAAACGCAGTTTTCCGCGATGTTCCCCTGACTGCAGACGTAATACGGCCATCCGTTTCAGGTTCCACGCCAGACAGACC
>JADNEJ010000658.1 GCA_016292295.1 Candidatus Thiodictyon intracellulare | reverse complement strand
CATCCGTCAGTTCGGCGAAGCTCAGGCACAGTTGCTCCGGGTCGCGCTGAGCAACTATAGTCAGATCCGCCTTGATCTGTCGGCGCAACACGATGGCGTGGCGCGCGCGGCCCCAGCCTTCCAGGTGCAGGCGCGTCTCGGCCCCTTGCCAGCCCTGGCCAGCCCTCGCACCAAGCGGCTCCGCGCATCAGGCGCTCGACGGCTTTCTTGACCCCTTTTGTCATTCGCAATTTGAACAGATACGGGACGCCTTCCTGCTCCGCCCGTGCCATGTTGGCTTGCGTGCCCCAGTCGCGGTCACCGCGAATTAGGGCTGGCCAGTGCGCTCGCGGCAACCGTCCGAGCAATTCCCACAGCCCAGGCGAACTGTATTTGGAAGTCGTGTGGTTACCGGCCTTCACCTCTACCTTCAAGATCAAGCGCAGACTCGAAAGGAAGTAGATGTGGTAGGTCTCGACTTTGGCCATTTTAGGCGACGCCGATCATCGTGCCAGCCGCAACCGGCAATCGGGGGGCCAGGGTCCGCACGGCGGACCCTGGAGGACCATGGAGCCAATCTGTTTCAGCGCAGCAGTAATCTGTTTCAGCGCAGCAGTTCCTGTGTGGAAGGGCGCAACGGCCATCTGTCGCTGTATCATCACGGCAGTCACCGCTTGAGTGGTCGCAAGCTGGTGGCCTTGCACAACTTCTATGTCCGCCGCCCCGACGGCACCACCGCCGCTGAACGCTTCTTCGGGCGGGCCCACCCGGCGCTGTTTGACCAAGTGCTGGCGCACGTCGACCTGCTGCCGCCAACGCGGCGCCGACGATCGCAGCCAGTCAGTTTGCCTGCTCTGGCGCTGATGACGGCGTGACGGGCGTGGGCGGAGTTATGATCAAGGCCCCCGGCAGCCGGGTTTCTCACCAAAATCTTGGAGATCCCGGCGCCCACCCGCCCGCATCGCACTGAGTTTCCGCCAGATTCTGCGTAACAAATTGATTCGATAACTATGTGCAATTGCTACATAATGCCGGTGCGAAGCCTATGGGCTGCCCACCGCGCCGCTGCAGATGCGCTTGATACGGGTGACCTTCAAGGGCGATGAGACCGAGGTGCTGGCCACCTCGCTGCACGATGAAGAAGCCTTTCCCGCGCATGTTTTCAAGCACCTATATCACTTAATGTGGGGCATAAAGGAGCAATACAAACGCGCCAAGTGCCGGGTGGAGATCGAGAATTTCTTCAGGCGTAGTGCCCAGTGCGTGCGTCAGGATTTCTACGCAAAAATCTTCGCCATTAACCTCACGACGATTCTGGTCTAGGTCGCCCAGGCGATTGCCAACCGACTCTACCAGACGCGGCGCCACGCCTATCGGGTGAACTTCGCCAACGCCTTTTCGAAGATGAAGCACGCCATCGCACGGCTGCTTTTGGAATTCGCGGGCCAGAAATTGGTCACCGCGTTGGTCTTGACGATGGCGGCTAGTGTCGAAGCCGTGCGACCAGATCGCGTCGCCCCATGCAAGATGAAGCCTACCAAGGTCCAGGGTTTCCACCTCAACTTCAAGCGCTGCCGGTAAGCGGGGCCTAAATTAATGGCATTGCCATGTACGCCCGGAGGGCGGCAGCGCCGAACGCAGATGTCGCACCGCGCTACAATGCGGCCGGGCGTAGCGCGCCGCGGCTGGGTTCCAATGGGCCGAGATTGTGCAAGTATTCGCCCAGGACCCGCTTCACACCCGATCCGTAGGCTGTGTAGAGCGCAGCGAAACCCAGCATTCAACGCTATTATGTAGCAGCCGCACATGATCCAACCCGGCCGAACCGGGAGAATCTCCCCCCTCACCCGATAGCGAGGAGCCGGATTCATGGCGGAGTTACACGTAGTGAGCGAATTGGTGGCGAAGCGGGGCAAGTTGGCCGGGCAGGTGCAACTGTGTCACCAGGAATTGCAGCGGCTGGCGGCGGAGTTGGGACATCTGGACGCAACAATCCGGCTGTTCGCCCCGGCCTACGACCTCGGCGGGATTCGGCCGCGCAAACGGCGCCGCGGTCAACAGTGGTTTGCGCCCGGGGAATGCCAGCGGCTGGTCTTGGAGGTCATGCGTGACGCGGGTGGGCCCTTATCGGACCAGAGTGTGGCGCAGGCGGTGGCGGCGCGCAAGGGCTTGCAGGACCGTTCCAAGGTCCTGGCGGTGCTCCACAAGACGAGCCTGGCGGTGCTGCGGCGCCTGACCGGCAAGGGCGCGGCGCGGGCCGTCGAGTTGGCTGGCGGGGGGTGGGCCTGGATGCGGGCGTGAGGGGTTCAGGCCGCCAGTCGCTCCGGGCGCCGGGTGTTGCCCTGCCAATAGCCGCTCCAGTCGCGATGCGGACGGGTGCGGGCTCACTTGGTGAGGATGTCGGAGAAAATCTCCCCGTTGGACCAGCGCTGGGTGTCTTCGCGATAGGCCGTCTCGTTGGCGTAGTTGGCGAGATGAGCCAGGCCGAAGTGGTGGTGCTGGCCGATCTGCATCCGCCGAAAGCGCGAGATCAGCGATTCGGCCTGGTTGTCGGTCCTCCCGTCCGCGGCCCGATACTCGCGCTGATGATTGACTCGCGCTGCGTCCGATAGCGCCCGTGCAACAGGTCGTAGGCGTCGCGCTCGTCGGCCGAGATCATCGTCCCCGGAGCGATGAAGCGCGCCGCCAGGACGCCGACATCAGTCTTATTTTCATGGAGGATGATGAAGGTCAGGGTACGTTTGCCGCCGACCCGCCCGGCGAGATCATCCACCGAATAGCTCTCACGCATCACTAGGACACAGCGCTTGTCGGGGTTTTGGTGTTCGACCAGGCGCCGATCCACCCGGTCCTCGGCCCGGTTCGCGGGGCGGACTGAACCGCCCACATAGGCTCCGTCGAGCTGCACCTCCCCGGCCAACGGCGTCTCGTCACGCTGCACCATCAGGCTCTCGCGCAGCTTGTGCATCAGCACGAAGGCGGTCTTGTACTACACGTCCAGGTCGCGGCTCAGCTGGAGCGCCGACAACATCTTGTCCGCATTGCTGTAAATCACGACCGCCCCGAGGTAGACCTGCAGCGGCAACTTGTGGTGGGCGAAGAGGGTCCCGGAGGTCACCGAGAAGGTGTGTTCGCAGGCCCGGCAGCGCCACTGCTGGCGAATGCGCAGAAACCAATGCTCCTCGACCACGCCGCAGCTCGGGCACACCGGCACCCCGTCGCAGTTCCAACGGACCTCCCGGAACACGGTAAACGCCTGGTCGTCGGTCACCGCGAACACTTCGCGTAGCGACAGGGTTCGGGCGGCGGCCGACAGGAGGAAGTGGGATCCGGGCATGAGAGGGGTTCCGGCGCGTGGACGATGGTCGCAGTATGCGCCGGAGGCGACTCAAACCGTGAGCCTGCCGCCTAAGTCGTTGACGAAAAATCCGTGTTCTGTTGCTGCATAATACAGGTATTCAACGCCTTAGGTGCGTATAAACGATGGGTTTCGCTGCGTTCTACCCATCCGGGAACACTTGGGCCGGAGGCGGGCGATACGTCCACGCGTCCTGGCGTTAACTTGTGGGAGCGCCGTCCCGGCGCGATCTTCGGCGCCGCGGGTCTTCGCCAGGCCGCATCGCGGAGGGACGCCGCTTCCACGGGGGCGCGGGAGGGCTGTGGGTCTCACGGTGCATATCGGCGCAGTCGCTGGTCCGCGTAGCGGACCCTACGGTCAATGCAGTTCGACCTCGAAGCCGAGCGTCTCCTCCCCCCCGCAGTCGCCCTTGCGCCGCACTTGGACCGACAGGCGCTGCCCGGGCCGGCTGTCGAGCAGGGCGATGCGGATGTCCGCGTAGCCCGCCACCGGCTGGTCGCCGATGCGCAGGATCAGGTCTCCCTCCTGGAGCCCGGCCGCCTTGGCGCCGCTGCACGCGCCGAAACCCTGTACTCGGGCCCCGCGGCCCTCGCTTTGCTCCCCGAGTTGGATGCCGAGCAGGCCCCCGGGGGGCAGTTCCACGGGTTGCGGGGTGAGCAGATAGTCGGCCGCCGCCGGGTCAGGGTCCGGCTCGGCGGTGTTCAACAGGGTGGCGGACGTTACCTTCACGCGCCGCAACAACCGCTCGGGGATGCCCTGGCCGTATTCGATGTGCCCGCCGCCAGCCAGGACCACCAGGGTCTTATCCGGGTTTGCGCGTAGATAACGGGCGGCGCGCTCGGCCATACCCTCATCCCACAGCAGTTGCACCTCCATGAAGCGCTCGAATGACTTCTTGTCCGTCCCGGGGTGGTGGGCGAAGACCCCTTTGATCCGGGCCTGGTAGGCGGGGTCGGAGCGGTCGATCTTGGCCGGCAGGCGCGCGCGCTCCGCCTTGGTCAGTCCGGCGATGCCGACCTCGCCCACTCGGCGGGTCAGCTCGGACTCCAGGTTGAGCGCGATGACCGGTATCCGGTGCTCGCGTGCGTAGCGCAGGATGAGGCGATAGAGCCGGTAGTCGAAGCGCCAGCGGTCAAAGTATTGACTCCGACGCAGGAACTCGGGTTCCTCGATCGTGCCCGCGAGGTAGTCGTCCAGGGCCACCTGATAGGACTGCTGGAAGAACTCCATGCCGATGGCCAGGTCCTTGCCACGGCGCCGTAGGCCGTCAATCACCTTCAGTTGGTTCAGGTGGTCCTCGAAGCGGTCGTGGTTTTCGCCGACGAAGACGACCCGGCACTGCACGATGGCGTCCAGGATCGGCTCCAAGTCCGCAACGTCGCGGCCCTCGGGAACCCCGGTGGGGGTATCGATGGGTGGCGAGTCCGCCGGGGCGGGCGGAGCGGCCCCCGGCAGCGCCGCCACGGGCAGGAGACCCAGCGAAACGGCCAGGGCGGCGGGAAGAAGGGAACGGTCAAAGGCCACGGCAACCCTCGCTGATAGCGTCTCGCTGGTGTTGGCCCGCGCTGGGCCGCATTATTCGACAACCAAGGCGGCAAAAGCCGCCGGAGTATGGCCCGATGCGGCCGATTCCCGCCAACCCAAGCAAGCGCCGGACCGACCCCATGCACCACCTTCTGAAGCCCTCCCCCGTCCTGGCCCTGATCACCGCCCTGCCGCTGGCCCTGTTCATGCCTCGCGCGTTGCCGGCCGAGACACCAGTGGTGAGACACAGCATGGAGGTCTGGCTCGACCCCGCGGCCGGGGAGATCAATGTAGTCGACCAACTGACCCTGCCGCCGGGGCGCGACACTGTCAACCTGGTCCTGCATACCAGTCTGGCCCCGCGCGTCCTGTCCAGGGACGCGACCCTGGAGCCCCTGGGGCAGGACGAACACCTGGAGGCCCTGCGGCTGCATCTGTCGCCCGCGGCCAAGGGTGTAGTCACCCTGGGTTATGGCGGCCAGATCTGCCATGGGCGGACTGCGGTGCCGGAGAGCATGGGCCGGGAGCGCCAGGAGAGCACCGGGACCATAGCCCCGGACGGAGTCTTTCTGGACGGGGGCAGCGGCTGGTATCCGCGCGTCCACGGCACCCTGCAACGCTTCGACCTGCGGGTGACACTGCCGCCGGGTTGGCAAGCCCTGTCTCAGGGTTCAGGGCCCGAGCGCGCCGGGTTCGCGGGCTCCGCCTGGACCGAGACCCAGCCCCAGGACGACATCTATCTCATCGCGGCCCCCTTTACACTCTATCGCGAACCAGGGAACCAAGGGGGGGGCAAGGGGGCCGAGGCGCAGGTATGGCTGCGCAGCCCCGACGAGCCCCTGGCGGCGAGCTATCTCGCAGCCACCCGTGAGTATCTGGACCTCTACAGCCGCCTGATCGGCCCCTACGCCTATGCCAAGTTCGCCCTGGCCGAAAACTCCTGGGAGAGTGGACTGGGCATGCCCTCCTTCACCTTGCTCGGCCCCCGGGTCATCCGCCTGCCCTTCATCATCGGCTCATCCTACCCCCATGAAATTCTGCATAATTGGTATGGTAACAGTGTTTATGTCGAGGAGCGCACCGGCAACTGGAGCGAGGGGCTGACCGCCTATCTGGCGGATCACCTGATGAAGGAGCGCGCTGGCCAGGGGGCCACCTACCGCCGCGACAGCCTCCAGGCCTATGCGGACTATGTGAATACCGACCAGGACTTTGCCCTCATCGCGTTCCGCGGGCGCCACGGCGAGGCGAGCCAGGCGATCGGCTACGGCAAGGCGGCCATGTTCTTTCACAACCTGCGCCTGCAACTGGGCGACGCCCTATTCATCGAGGGGCTGCAACGCTTCTATATCGATAACCGCTTCCGCGCCGCCGGCTACGCGGATCTCCTCCGCGCATTCGAGGCGGTCAGCGCGCTGAATTTAAAGGATTATTTCACAGCATGGACCACCCGCACCGGGGCCGTACGGCTCGCCCTGACCGAGGTCAAGACCGAGCCGACCAAGACGGGGTACCAAGTAAGCGGCCGGATCATGCAGACCCAGCGGGATGCGCCCTTCCCGCTGGTGGTGCCGGTGGTGGTCCATCCGGTGACGGGGCCGCCGCAGCGGATACTGATGAACCTCGATGGGCGCGAGGGGCGCTTCGCCATCAACCTGCCCGCCCCACCGCTCCACCTGGCCTTGGACCCGGAGTTCGACAGCTTCCGTACTCTGGAGCCGGGCGAGGCGGCGGTGTCGCTGAGCGGACTCTTCGGCTCCGCAGAGGGCCTGATCCTGCTCCCGGACGGCGCAGAACCTACCCTGCTCGCCGCCTATCGCGACCTGGCGACGGCATGGACCGCGGGCCACCCGGGCTGGCGGGTCGCACTGGACAGCGATGAGGGCGAACTGCCGAAGGACCGTGCGGTCTGGCTGCTGGGCTGGGAAAACCGGTTCAGTCCGGCCTTTGCCGCCGACAGCCGGGATTTCAGTCTGGACCCGCAGGGGCGGACCTTGCGCATTGCCGGGGCGGATCTAAACACCCTTGGGGCCAGCCTGGTCCTTACTCGCAAGCGCGACGGTCAGGCCCTGGGCTGGATCGCCGCCGACGACCCGGCCGCCCTGCCCGGTCTGGTCCGCAAGCTGCCCCACTACGGCAAATACGGCTATCTGGTCTTCACTGGTCCGTTCCCGGACAACCGAGAGAAGGGCCAATGGTCGCCCGGTGACTCGGCCCTGGTGCGCTGGTTCGGCGACGCGCGCCCGACACTAGCGCCGGTGCCGCGGGCGAGTCTGGTGGAGGCTCGGCGTTGATACAAAGTCCGGCGGATACTCGCGCCAAGGCTCCAAGCTCTCAAATAAATACAATAGGATAGGGCATGAAAAGTAGCCTTGATCATATCTCCGGCCACGCTCCAGCTTGCGGCTTCCCGGCCGCGACGGATATCACCCCCGAGGTGGCCTGAATAGTGACTTAGGCCGGAAAAGTCACCAAATCAGCGGAGACCCGCCATGCATTATCCAATACTGCCGTTGCTCGCCGCCGGCGTCCTGTTGTTCGGCGGCTGCAGTCCCGAACCGGCCCAGATCCTGTATTGTGGGACCGCTAGCGTCACCGAGGGCGACAGCAGCTTTGACCTGACGCGGCGCTGCGGCCAACCCACCCCCGTCGAACAGGCTCAGGACCGCCCCATCGCCACTCCGGCTTATGATACAAACCTGGGCCACTATGTGATTCAGTCGGTACCCCAGCCCTACGAGATCTGGGTCTACAACGACGGACCCGGCCGACCGGTGGCGCGCATCAACGTCAAGAACGGCATGATCACCAGGATCGAAGTGCAGGGCCCCGGCAAGTGACTCACACGTTGAGGTACTGTCGCACCAGGTCATCGCCCAATTCGTTCATTGCCCCGCGCGCCGCCAACCGCCCTCGGTCCAGGATCACGAAGCCGTCGTCGACCCGGCGCGCAAAGGGAAGCTTCTGCTCCACCAGGATGACGGTGAGCCCGAACTCACCAATCTGCGCCTGTCGTGCCAGGGTCTGTTCGGCTTCGGCCGCGACCCGTTCGGTCAGGGCGGCGTCGATCCGGGCCGCGAAGGCCGGATCGGTGTCGTCGAATTGTCTGAGGTCGTGATCGCTCAGGTGCATGGTAGTGGCGTGGCGGTGCTTGCCCGCTCTCGTTTAGGAGGTTGTGCCATATTCTAGCACGGCCGTCGAGCTGTATCGCGTAAGCTTATGATCGTCGAAGAGGGCTAAGAACAAGAGGGGTTAAACGGCTACGCTTCGGCATGTAGATGACTAATGGTGATGCGGGTCTAGCCGCTATGGCGGGTGAGGCGCGCGGGGGCATGCAGCAGCAGCGGACAACTGGTAATGGCCTCGGTATGCTGACGAGGATCAGCCAGGCGCACGAACAGGCTCCACCGAGCGTAGACCAACGCCGTGATGCGCGCCATGAAGCGGTAGCGCTTGATATCCTGGGCGGAGAAACCACCTCAACCCCAATAGCTCTTCAGCTCATCGAAGGGATTTTCTACGTCGGCGCGGTCACCGGTCACGATAGAGTCGCGCGATGGTGAGCATCTTCATAGACGATGGTGTCATCCGTCAGTTCGGCGAAGCTCAGGCACAGTTGCTCGGGGTCGCGCTGAGCAACCATGGCCAGATCCGCCTTGATCTGTCGGCGCAACACGATGGCGCGGCGCGCGCGGCCCCAGCCTTCCAGGCGCAGGCGCGTCTCGGTCCCCATGCCAGCCCTAGCCAGCGGCCTTGATCACAAATCCGCTCAAGGCCAGCCGGCCCATGTTTGTTTACGCGCGCAAGACCATGTTCTGCAAGGGAGCGGCAACGCCGGTGTTGAACAAGGTGGGTGGAATCATGATCAAGGCCCTGGCCAGCCTCGCACCAAGCGGCCCCGCGCATCAGGCGCTCGACGGCTTTCTTGACCCCTTCGGTCATCCGCAACTTGAACAGATACGGGACGCCTTCCTGTTCCGCCCGTGCCATGTTGGCTTGCGTGCCCCAGTCGCGGTCACCGCGAATTAGGGCTGGCCAGTGCGCTCGCGGCAGCCGTCCGAGCAACTCTCATAGCCCAGGCGAACTGTATTTGAAAGCCGTTTGGTTACCAGCCTTCACCTCGACTTTGGCCATTTTTGCAGTCCGGCGACGGACCCGTCGCGTGACTGCAAAAATGGCCAAAGTCGAGTATGAACGATCTTATCCTTCACCCAGCGGGTGAAACAGAAACAACCGCACTGGCGCCGTTTTCTGGCCCCGGCCCCGGCCCCGGCCCGGTCCCCGTGGACACGTTCGGTGGCAGGATCTACGTTGAGTGGGACCCGCAGGCCGCCGTCACCCCACTCGGGCAGTTACCATTCTTCACCGAATGTCTCCAAGTGAGCGGGCTCTTCGATCCCTGAGTGAATAGTTGCCCATTGGTACTCACCAGCTCCAATGCGCCGAGCACGCGCGATGTATTGGGCACCATGGTATTGTCAATCCTCTCCGGCCACCAGCGCTACGCCCACATCAGCGCCTTGCGGGGCGACACCATCAATCCCGCGTTATTGAGGATGAGCGAGGTGGTCAGCGAGGACTCGGTCCGGCGCAATTTCGGGCGCAATTTCGGCAAGATCGACGAGGCCGAAGGGGTGCAGTGGCTACAGCATCACCTGGGTTACTGCGCGGCGCCGTTACTGAGCGAGTGGTAGATTCTGGATACCGACACGACGGTTAAGCCGCTCTATGGACACCAGGCAGGGGCGGTTAATGGGTATAACCCACACAAGCCGGGCCGCCCCTCGCACACCTACCACACTTATTTCCTTTCGAGTCTGCGCTTGATCTTGGAGGTGGAGGTAAAGGCCGGCAATCAAACGCCTTCCAAATACAGTTCGCCTGGGCTGTGGTAGTTGCTCGGACGGCTGCCACTGACCAGCCCTAATTAGCGGTAACCGCGACTGGGGCACGCAAGCCAACATGGCACGGGAGAAACAGGAAGGCGTCCCGTATCTGTTCAAGTTGCAGATGACCAAAGGGGTCAAGAAAGCCGTCGAGCGCCTGATGCGCGGGGCCGCTTGG
>JADNEJ010000252.1 GCA_016292295.1 Candidatus Thiodictyon intracellulare | reverse complement strand
GCAACTTGAGCAAGTCTACGCCGTCGCGACCTGGATCTACGTCATTTGCGACAACACTCGCTACTACCGCTCCAAAGCGGTTCAAGATTACATCAAAGATCCCGCATCAAGCTTGTCTTTCTTCCGCCTTATGCGCCCAATTTGAACCTTATTGAGCGGCTATAGAAATCGAAAATTTGGCATTAGCTAAGTATATTGGCAATCTATCCGATTTACTACAAACGTTTTTGTTGAGGCACTTATCTGGACGATTGACTCATGATAGAAGTCGTTGCGTGTCCACCCTTACTCATCCCTCGACTGCCGCCCCCGCAGCCGCTTGGTCACCGCGGTCGCTTTCTTGGTTTCCAGCCGTCGCTCCTTGGAGGCCCTGGTGGGTTTGGTCGCGACCCGCGGCTTGGGCCGGTGGGCGGCGCGCGCGATCAGCGCAACCAGACGCTCGCGGGCGTTCTCGCGGTTGCGCTCGCGGGTGCGAAACCGGTGCGCCTCAATGGTCAGGACGCCGGCATTGTCCACCCGTCGGCCGCCGAGCCGCAGCAGGCGTTGGCGCACGTCCTCCGGCAGAGACGGGGAGCGCGCGACGTCGAAACGCAGTTGCACGGCCGTCTCGACCTTGTTGACGTTTTGCCCGCCGGGCCCGGGGGAGCGGCAAAATTGCTCCGCCAGCTCGTCGGGGTCGATGTGGATCTGTGCAGTAATCTGGATCATCGGCGGATTGTACCCCGGAAGCGCCGCGCACCGGCCCGGCGCCGGTTATCCAAGAAAGAGTAAATCTCACGCCAAGACGCTAAGTTCGCCAAGCTTTTTCAGTGCGTTATCGGCGTTTCTCCATTCACCCGGCGGGTGATCCGGATGCAAGCTCGACCCGATTGCATTTCTTGGCGAGCTTGGCGTGAATAACTGCCGGATCTAGGGCTACCGGCCCGCGGGCTGCTCTTTTACCGAACCGTAAAGAACCGGTAACCCGATCGGCCTATCCAAGGCCCAGTGAATCCCTGACAATCTACCCCCATGTTCAGCCCCATCGTCTTTCTCACCCAACAGGGGATCAAAGCCTTGGATCAGACCCTCTCCGACCCTTCTGCTTTAGACCCCAGCGGCGCGCCCGGGGGCTCGGCGCTCGCCGCCGAGTTCTCCGCCCTGCGCGACCATGTTGGCCGGGCCATCCTGGGTCAGGCCAATCTGATTGAGCGCCTGCTGATCGCCCTGCTGGCGGATGGTCACCTGCTGGTCGAAGGCGCCCCGGGCCTGGCCAAGACTACTGCTATCAAGCAGTTGGCCTGGGGTTTGGAGGGCGATTTCCACCGCGTTCAGTTCACCCCGGACCTGCTGCCGGCGGATCTGACAGGGACCGAGATCTATCGCCCCAACGACGGCACCTTCCGCTTCGACCGCGGCCCCATCTTCCACAACCTGCTGCTGGCGGACGAGGTGAACCGTGCTCCGGCCAAGGTCCAGTCCGCCCTGCTGGAGGCCATGGGGGAGCGGCAAGTGACCGTGGGGCGAGAGACCTACCCATTGCCGCGCCTGTTCCTGGTGATGGCGACTCAGAACCCGATTGAACAGGAGGGGACCTACCCGCTGCCGGAGGCCCAACGCGACCGCTTCCTGATGCACGTGCGGGTGGACTACCCGGACGCCGTAACCGAAAAGGCCATCCTGCACCTGAACCGGGACGAGGCGCTGCAGGACGGTCCAGCCTCGCCCGCCGTACGCCTGAGTCAGGCGAGTATCTTTGCCGCCCGCCGCGCCATCTTCGGGCTCTATATGGCCCCTGGGGTAGAGGACTACCTAGTGCACCTGGTGATAGCGACCCGTCGTCCCCACGACTATGCGCCGGAGTTGCGGGACTGGCTGCGCTTCGGCGCCAGCCCGCGTGCCACCCTGGTCCTGGACCGGTGCTCCCGAGCGCGCGCCTGGCTCGCTGGGCGCGACTATGTCTCGCCCGAGGACATCCAGTCCGTGGCCCCGGACGTGCTGCGCCATCGGGTGCTGCTCTCCTACGAGTCGGAGGCCGAGGGGCGACACCCGGACGACTTCATCGCCACGCTGCTGGCGTGGGTCCCGGTGCCTTAGGAACGGTTCGCTAGTACCATTAGGGACTGCCTATCGCGTCGTGGTCGTGGTCGTGGTCGTGGTCGTGGTCGTGGTCGTGGTCGAGTTATCGTAGCGCCATGGATTCTTTCGCACCCCAAAGTGCATCGCTTCTCCGATTACGACAACGACCATTTATTTGCGGTCACCATAGACGCCTGTTGACGGCGCCTATTACCCCACCGGTAGAGTAAATTTGACTCAAACCCGTCAGATACCAGCGGCCAGCGGCCAGCGGCGCCGACCCTCAGCCCGGCATCCGTGCTGGGCTGAGGGAGCTGATTGCGCTGCGCGGGCAGGCCGTGCGGCTCGATCTGGCGCCACGCGGGCGGATCCTGGCCGCCCGCATCGGCGAACACCTGTCTCGCTTTCGCGGGCGCGGCATGGAGTTCGACGAGTCGCGCGTCTACCAGCCGGGCGATGACCAGCGCAACATGGATTGGCGGGTCACGGCGCGTGCCGGGACGCCCCATGTGAAGCTGTTCCGAGAGGAGCGCGAGCGGCCGGTGTGGCTCCTGGTGGACCAGGGCGCGTCCATGCGCTTCGGCACCCGCGTCGCCTTCAAGTCGGTGATCGCGGCGGAGGCCGCGGCCCTGCTCGGCTGGGCGGCAGTGGACCGGGCGGACCGGGTGGGCGGGCTGGTGTTCGATGAGGCGCGCCACCTGGAGCGGCGGCCGGCCACCCGCACCGCGGGTCTGCTCCCGCTGCTGGAGCGGCTCACCGAGCCGGCGGCGGCGGGCGAGCGGGGCCACGGCTCACTGGCGCAGGCCGCCGCCCACCTCACACGGCTGGTACGCCCCGGCAGCCTGGTGGCGGTGATCAGCGACTTCGCCGGGGTGCGCCCGGACGCCAGACGCTGGCTGGCGGAACTCACCGCCGGGGGCGAATTGCTCCTGATCATGGTCCACGACCCCCTGGAGGCGGCGGCGCCCACGCCCGGGCGTTATCCGGTCACCGACGGCCGGCGCCGCGGGATTATGGATCTGACCGGGGCGCGCAACCGCAATGCCTACGAGGAGCGCTTCGCTGTTCGCGCCCAGACCCTGGAACGCCTGGCGCGACTGCACCGCGGCCACCTGTTGCACCTGGCGACCAACGAGCCCGTGGGTCCCGCCCTGGCCCGCGGGCTGCGCGCACGCTCCGAGCCGGGAGCCAAGAGTCCATTTATCCGCAAATGAACGCAAATAACCCGATGCCCGTTACCCCGGCCGGGTCCGACCCGCTGGCCGGCCTGCGCGACTGGCACCTGCCGGACCCGGTGTCCTGGTGGCTGCCGGCCCCGGGCTGGTGGGTGGTCGCCGGGCTCGTCCTGGTCGCATTGGCTGGCGCCACCCTCCTGTGGCAACGCCGATGGCGTCAAGGTGCCGCGATGCGGGCGGCGCTGCGCGAACTCAAGGTCCTGCGCGGGCAACTGGACGCCGAGCTCGATCCGAGTGGCTTTGCCGCCGCGGTCTCGGTCCTGCTGCGGCGCCTGGCCCTGACCCGCTTCCCGCGGGAGCGGGTGGCCGGACTCAGCGGGGCCTCTTGGCTCGCCTTCCTGGACGCCACCGGTGGCGGCGACGCCTTCTCCCACGGGCCGGGGCGAATGTTGGCCGATCTGCCCTACTGCGCCCTCGGGGAAACCGGAGGTCGAGGCGTTAGCCGGTCGACCTCGCATCTGCACGGTCCTGGTCAGGCTCAAGCCGTGATCTCCAGTGCGGGATGCCGCAGCAGCGGTCGGAACCATGATCAAGACTGCCTGCCGGATCAGGCTCAGCACCGCGTGCAAGCGGACGGCTTGTCCCTGGCGGACCTGGCCGGTCGCTGGATCCGTGCCAACCGGGGGACCGCCCCATGATCTCGCTCGCCTGGCCCTGGGTACTTGCCACCCTGCCGCTGCCCCTGCTCGCCTATTTTCTGCCCGCCGCCAGCCCCGCCGGTGGGGCCGCGCTGCGGCTGCCCTTCTACGCGGAGTTGCCTGGCCTCGCCGCCGCCGCGGCCGGGCGGCGCTCGGGGTGGCGGATCGGCACCGCGGTTCTCGCCTGTGTGCTGCTGGTGGCGGCGGCGGCGAGGCCGGAATGGGTCGGGGCGCCGGTGAACCTCTCGGTGGCGGGGCGTGACCTCATGCTCGCCGTGGACATCTCGGGCAGCATGGAGCAGCCGGACTATGAGATGGACAGCCGCATGGTCTCACGCCTGGCGGTGGTCAAGGCGGTAGCCGCCCGCTTCGTGGAGCGGCGCACCCAGGACCGGCTGGGGCTCATCCTGTTCGGCAGCAATGCCTATGTCCAGACGCCCCTGACCTTCGACGGTCACACGGTGGCCGCCATGCTGCGCGACTCGGTGGTTGGACTGGCCGGCCGCGAGACCGCCATCGGCGATGCCATCGGGCTCGCGGTCAAGCGCCTGCGCGAGCAGCC
The DNA here is from genome assembly GCA_016292295.1 of Candidatus Thiodictyon intracellulare. Classification (GTDB taxonomy): domain Bacteria; phylum Pseudomonadota; class Gammaproteobacteria; order Chromatiales; family Chromatiaceae; genus Thiodictyon; species Thiodictyon intracellulare. Next base: position 5,511 of record JADNEJ010000252.1, on the reverse strand, counting down.
CGCCGACAACCGGGTGCTGATCCTGCTCACCGACGGGGCCAGCAACGCCGGCCAACTGTAACCCCAGGCAGCGGCGCAACTGGCCCGCGAGGCCGGGGTGCGCATCTACACTATCGCCATCGGCGGCGGCGAGGTCGGCCTGCACACCGCCTTCGGAATGCGCCTGCTGCGCAAGGGCGGTGACTATGACCCCGAATCACTCAAGCAGATCGCGCAGGTCACCGGCGGGCGCTTCTTATCCACTACCGGGCGTGAGGAACTGGAGGCCATCTATGAAGAACTAGACCGGCTGGAGCCCAGCCGCCGCGACGAGCGCAACTACCTGCCCCGGGAGTCGCTGTTCGTTTGGCCGGCCGCCGCCGCGCTGGTCCTCAGTGTACTGCTGGCGCTGCCGCTCCGGCGCGGCCGGGGTTTGGGGGTAAGCAATGGCGTCTGAACTGCATTTTCTGCGACCCCAATGGCTTATGGCGCTGGCGCCCTTGCTTCTCCTGTTGCTGTGGCTCTGGCGGGCAGGCCACGCGGCCAATGCCTGGCGCGGCCTGGTGGACGCCCACCTCCTGCCCTATCTGCTGGTGGGTGAGGAGGGTCGGCCGCACCGCCTGCCGTTGGCTCTGCTAGCCCTGGCCTGGCTGCTCGGCGTGCTCGCCTTGGCCGGCCCGGTCTGGGAGCACACGCCGCAGCCGGTGTTCGCCACCACGGCCAAGCGCGTCATCCTGCTCGACCTCTCGCCGAGCATGAACGCCGCCGACGTAACGCCCTCACGCCTCACGCGGGCGTGCTTCAAGGTCCTGGATCTGCTCGCCGCCACCCGGGAGGGTCAAGTCGCGCTGATCGCCTTCGGCCCGGAGCTCTTCATCGTCTCTCCGCTGACCGGCGACGCCCAGACCATCGCCGCCCAGGTCCCGCGCCTGACGACGGACCTGCTCCCGGTGCCGGGCCCCCGCCGCACCGAGCGCGCCCTGGAGCAGGCGGGCGCCTTGCTGGCGCAGGCCGGGGGGAACGACGGCGAGGTGATCCTGATCACCGACGGGCTTTCCAGCAATGGCGGGGGCACCGTCGGTACCCGGGTTGAGGCCGCCGCTCGCGCCCTGGTTGCCAAGGGTCATCGGCTCTCGGTGCTCGGGGTCGGTACGGCCCAGGGGGCGCCGGTACCGGACCCGGATGGGGGCTTCGCCGCCGATCGCAGCGGTGCCATCCCCATGGCGCGGCTCGAGCGCGACGCCCTGGAATCCCTGGCGCGTGTGGGCAATGGCCGCTACGTGGACCTGGACCCGGGGGATCGGGACACCTTGGCCCTCATCGGCACCGAGGCCGCGACCGGGGCCGCGCTGGCACCCGGCGGGCTGATCGAACAACAGGGTCTGGCGGCCGATCAATGGCGCGAGGAGGGTCCCTGGCTACTGCTCGCCTTGCTGCCCGTCGCCGCCTTGGCCTTCCGGCGTGGCTGGGTGCTGCCGGTCCTGGCCCTAGTGCTGGTGCTGCCGCCGCACCCCGGTTGGGCCTTCGGTTGGGACGACCTGTGGCAACGCCCGGATCAGCAGGGCGCGCGCCGGCTCGCGGCCGGTGAGAACGCCGCGGCGGCCGCTCGCTTCCAGGACCCTGCGTGGCGCGCTGCCGTCCGCTATCGCGGTGGCGACTACAGCGGGGCCCTGGCGGACTTGACCGGCATCGATGGGGCTGAAGCGGACTACAACCGTGCCAATGCCCTTGCCCGCCTGGGGGGGCTCGACGAGTCCATTGCCGCCTATGAGCGGACCCTGCAACAGGCCCCGGACCACGCGGACGCGCGCGCCAACCTGGACCTCGTCAAGAGCCTGCGCGACCAGCAGAAGCAGGACCGGCCCCAGGACCAAAGCGGCCAAAGTCAGAAAGACCAGCAGGTCCAGCAGGTCCAGCAGGTCCAGCAGGTCCAGCAGGTCCAGCAGGTCCAAAAGGATCAACAGGGTCAGCAGAAAGGGCAAGGGGGTCAACAGGGTCAGAAGATCGGCCAGCCATCCGACGCCGGTCAGGACGACCAAGGGCGCGACCAGGCGGACCAGCAGGCCCAGGACCAGGGTCAAGGACAACCGAAGGACAGCGGCCAGGGGGCAGCGCCGGCGGCGGACTTAGCGGCTCAGCAAGGTGTAAAGCCCGGCCCCGGAGACACCAAGCCCGACGGCGCCGACCGCCAGGCCGATCCTCAGGGCCAGGACCCCAAGGCCGTCCAGGGTTCGTCCGCCGGGCGCACTGGCGAGACGCCAGCACACAAGCCCGGCGACCTGGGACCGGGCGCCCTGACGGAGGAGCCCGAGGTCAGCCTGCCCGATGGCACCAAGCCGGAGCTCGGCAAGGACCAGGGCCAGGCCGGCGCCGCTGTACCACGGCCGCCGGGGACCATCCCGCCCGCCGGGGGCGCCGCCGCGCGCCTGGCCGGGACCGCCGACCTCGAGCCCCGGGAGCGCGAGCAACAACAGGCGATGGAGGCCCAGTTGCGCCGCGTTCCGGACGACCCAGCCGGCCTGCTGCGTCAGCGCTTCCTGTTGCAGCAGCTCAGACGCGAGGGTCGGTTGCCCTGAGCCGCGGCCCTCCGGATGCCGTAGTGCTTTAATCTTCTTGCCCAATCCAACCCGTCGAGCGCCCTATGCCCAACCGTCTTGACCTTCGCCCGTCGCTGCGCGCCGTTTTGGCGCTGCTGGCCCTGCTCCTGCTCGCCGTCCCCTGCGCCCGAGCGGGGGACCTGAGCGCGACCCTGGACCGGCCCCGGGTGCGTGCCAACGAGACACTGACGCTACACCTGCGCGCCGCCGGGGCACTCACCGGGACACCGGACTTCAGCGCTCTGAACAAGGACTTCGAGATCCTGCAGCAGGGCACCAGCACCAGCATGAGCTTCGTCAACGGGGTTTCGAACAACACCCGGGAATGGACCCTGGAGTTGGCCCCACGGCGCACCGGCAAGCTCCAAGTCCCGGCCCTATCACTCGGCGATCAGCAGACCCAGCTGCTCGCGCTCGAGGTGGTAGCAGCGGATCAGGCAGACCCGGGCGGCGGCCCCAAGCCGGTCTTTGTCGACACTCTGGTCGAGACCGCCCAGCCCTATGTCCAGCAGCCCTTCACCTATCGGGTGCGGGTCCTCTTTCGGGACCAGCTGCGGCGCGCGGTCCTGGACGAACCGCAGATCGAGAGGGCCACACTGCAACGACAGGGCGAAGACCAGAACGGCTCCGAAGAAATCGACGGCCAGCGCTATACGGTCATCGAGCGGCGCTACCTGGTGGTGCCTCAACGCAGCGGCCCGCTCACCATCAGCGGCCCGCGGCTGGAGGCCATGATGCCGCAGGACCGCCCGGGGACGCGCCGCAGCTCCTTCGCGGACTTCGGCAACATGTTCGGCGGCCAGGGCCTTGGGGACCTGCTGGACCCGAGCGCCACGCGCCGGGTCATCGAGCGGGGACCCGATCGCACCCTCCAGATCCGGCCCCAACCGGACACCGGCGGCGCCACCTGGCTGCCCGCCGAGTCAATGCAGCTCTCCGAGGAGTGGACGCCGTCTCCGCCCCGCTTCCAGGTCGGCGAGCCCGTCACCCGCACCCTGGTCATCACCGCCCGCGGTGCCACCGCCGTCCAGTTGCCGACGCTCGACACCTGCACCCCGGAGGGCGCCCGGGTCTATCCCGAAACGCCCAAGATAGAAGACCTCCCGGGCAACGCCCCGACCGCGCTCAAGACGCTGAAGGTCGCCCTGGTGCCGACCCGCGCCAGGTCACTCATCCTGCCCGAGATCCGTCTGACCTGGTGGGACACGACCACCGACCAGTCGCGGGTGACGGTCATCCCCCAGCGCACCGTCGAGGTCGCGCCCGCGGCGGGCGAGACCGCGGCGGCTACGCCGACACCGGCACCCGCCGCCGCCAGCGCCCCGGCCTCCAGCGGCACGCCCGCGCCCGGCGTCGCGCCGACGCCGGACCAGGCTGCACCGGCGGGCACCGAGGCGGCCGTCGGCATGGCCATATAAGACCAAGGGCGAAGCCACAAACCGCTGTTTCATAGAGGGTTTCATAGAGGCGTTGCGCACCGCGTCGCCCTGGCCCTGGCTCGCCCTGTGCTTCGCCCTAGCCTGGCTCCTGACCCTGGCCTGGGCCATTCGTCATAAAGAAGCCGGGGCGTCCCGCCTCGCCGCAGGCGCCCAACAAGGCAAATCGCTCGCCACCGCCCGCGCCCAGGCCCGCCAGGCCTGCGCCGCAGCCGACCCCAGCGCCGCCCGCGCCGCCCTGCTCGACTGGACCCGCACCCGCTGGCCGGCCCAGCCCCCGGCCGGCCTGGGCGACCTCGCCACCCGCCTGGGTCCGGAGGCGGACGTCGCGGCGACCCTGCTCGAGTGCATCGACCGGGCCATCTATGCCCCCGCCGGGGCGACCTGGGACGGCACCGGCGCCTGGCAGATCCTGGAGCCGCTGCTGCTCGCACAGGAGCGCGAGGCCCAAGGTCTGTCCGCCGGACCCCTGCCCGGTCTCTACCCCGGCGCCTGACAGCACCCCCGGCGACCAGCCAGGGCCTGCTCCACCAGGCCCCGATGCAGGCCGAGCAGTTCGGTGCAGTCGAAGAAGCGGCCGACGACCTGGGTCTCGATGGACTCGTTACGGCCGACCAGGGTGCGGGCGACCAGGGTCTGGCCCTCAGGGTTGGCCGGGTCCTCGACCAGCTAGGTGGTTACGCACTGCTCATCCGCCACGCCCGCCGCGCTGCTCTGATCCGTCACCGCGAAGGCCGCTCCGCCGACCGGAGGGCGGCGCTCGCCCGCGGCTCAGCCGCGGGCGCCGCGGCGAGAAGCGGCGGCGCCGACGGCCGCGCGGGCACGAAGGGCTAGACCTCCAGCGGCCGACGCGCCGCGGCCTCCTCTCGCGGCTTGGCCACCGGCAGGCGCACCGCCGGGTCGCCGATCAGCGAAAAGCCGCGAGCGTCGTTGTTCGCGGTCAACAGGCGCGCTAGGTCATAGAGGTCGGACTGCCTGCCGAACCCGATCTCTTTCAACTCATCGCTCAGGACAATGGAGAGCTCCGCATAACGCTCGCTGAACCTAGAAAGAGCAGTTGGATCTTGTGCGATCTTATTTAACCTACTGAAATATATACGCAAGGAGGTCCGTATGAACGATCTTATTCTTCACCCAGCGGGTGGAACCGAAACTCCGGCCCCGGCTAGGTCCCAGTGGACACGTTCAGTGACAAAGTCCACGTTGAGTGGGACCCACAGGCCACCGTCACCTCACTCGGGCAGTTGCCATTCTTCACCGAATGTCTCAATGTCTCCAAATGAGCGGGCTCTTCGATCCCTGGGTGAATAGTTTCCTATTGGTACTCACCAGTCACAATGCGCCGAGAACGCGCGATTTATTGAGCACCACGGTATACACGCATCATCTGAGATTTTCTTTCATGACCCTAGTGTAACCGGCCGACGTCGATATACTATCGTCCCTATGTTCGACTAGACCCTCTCCACCGAACAACTCGCCGAGCTGCGTGCCGCCCA
>JADNEJ010000283.1 GCA_016292295.1 Candidatus Thiodictyon intracellulare | reverse complement strand
ACTTTGAAATAACCGGTCGGTGAGGAAACCGAAAATTTGGCATTAGCTGAGTATAGCGCCGAAAATAGTCGCGCACGGTGTTGGAGTCGATCAGCAGGATTTCGGCGACCTGTTTTGCCGACCAGTCGCTCGCCAGCAACACGACCGCCTTGATACGGTCGGCCTCGCGCTGGTCGCGCGTATGCCGGTGAGCGGCACGCAGCTCGGCGAATTCTTCGGTGGAGAGGGTATAATCAAGCATAGGGACCATAGTATATCGACGTTGGCCGGTTACGCTAGGGTCCTGAGCGATAATCTTAGATGAGACGTGTATAACTATATGCAGCTGCTACATAATATCGTAATCGCTTGGGTTGAGTACGTGTAGATCCCTCATCGGGTGAATTGAGCTGCATCGATAACGTACTGAATAACGTTAGCGAATTTGGCGCCTCGGCGTGATAACTGCATTTCTCAGATTCACGAAGAAAAGGCTTGATGGCTCGGTCTGTTAGTCTGATTCTGTAGGAATATGGAGCAAAAAAAAGGGGCCGAGAAGGCCCCTTGTTCTCTCCCGGCTATCAAGCGATGGCCAGTCGCGTCCGGCCGAGGCGGCTATTCGCCCAATTCGATCGCCTTCATGCTGAGCCGAATCCTTCCCTGCTTGTCGACCTCCAGCACCTTGACGCGGACCACGTCGCCCTCCTTGAGCTTGTCGGTGACTGATTGGACGCGCTCTTCGCAGATCTGGGAGATATGCACCAGACCGTCACGGCCGGGGAGGATGGTGACGAAGGCGCCGAAGTCCATGATGCGGGCGACCTTGCCCTCATAGATCTTGCCCACTTCCACGTCGGCGGTGATGAGCCGGATGCGGCGCTTGGCCTCTTCGCCCGCGGCCTTCTCCACCGAGAAGATCTTGACCAGGCCATCGTCGCTGATGTCGATGGTGGCGCCGGTCTCCTCGGTAATGGCGCGGATGACGGAGCCGCCCTTGCCGATGACGTCGCGGATTTTCTCCGGGTGGATCTTGAGCTCGATGATGCGCGGGGCGTGCTCAGACATCTCGGAGCGGTGCACCGTGATGACCTTGTTCATCTCACTCAGGATGTGTAACCGGCCGACCTTCGCCTGCGCCAATGCGACCTCCATGATCTCGCGGGTGATGCCCTCGATCTTGATGTCCATCTGCAGGGCGTTGATGCCCTCGGCGGTGCCGGCCACCTTGAAGTCCATGTCGCCCAGGTGGTCCTCATCGCCCATGATGTCGGTCAGGACGACGAATTGGTCGCCTTCCTTGATCAGGCCCATGGCGACACCGGCTACCGCGCCCTTGATCGGGACGCCGGCGTCCATCAGCGAAAGGCTGGTGCCGCAGACGCTTGCCATGGAACTGGAGCCGTTGGACTCGGTGATTTCGGAGACGACCCGCACCGAATAGGGGAAGGCCTCGATGCCGGGCATGACGGCCAGCACGCCGCGCTTGGCGAGGCGCCCGTGGCCGATCTCGCGGCGCTTGGGGCTGCCGACGCGCCCGATTTCGCCGACGCAGAAGGGCGGGAAGTTGTAGTGGAGCATGAAGTGCTCGCGCCGCTCACCCTCCAGTGCGTCGATGATCTGGCTGTCGCGCTCGGTGCCGAGCGTAGTAATCACGAGCGCCTGCGTCTCGCCGCGGGTGAAGAGTGCGGAGCCGTGGGTACGGGGCAGGACACCGGTACGGATGGTGATGGGGCGCACCGTCTTGAAGTCGCGTCCGTCGATGCGCGGCCTGCCTTCGAGGATACTGCCGCGCACGATGCGGCTCTCCATGCGCTCGATGGCGGCCTGGACCTGCGCCTCGCTCCAGGGGCAACCCTCGACGGCGCGAATGCGCTCGATGACATCGGCGCGCACCGCGTCCAGGACGCCGTAGCGGGCCATCTTATCCTTGATGGAGTAGACCTCGGCGATCGGATTGGTACCGAGTTTGTTGACCGCCTCTTCCAGCGCGGGGTCTGGCTTGACCGGGTTGAAGGTGATGGGGGCCTTGTAGACGGCCGCCGCCAATTCCCGGATCGCCTGGATGACGACCTGCATCTGCTCGTGGCCGAACAGGACGGCGCCGAGCATGACCTCCTCGGAGAGCCCGCGCGCCTCGGACTCCACCATCAGGACGGCGTGCTCGGTGCCGGCCACGATCAGGTCGAGATCGCTGTCCAGTCCCAGGCCGACGACGGCGGGGTTCAGGGTGTACTCGCCGTCCTTGTAGCCGACCCGGGCGGCGGCGATGGGTCCGTTGAAGGGGGCACCGGAGACGGCCAGCGCGGCGGAGGCGCCGATCAGGGCCGGGACCTCCGGGTTCACCGTCGGGTTCAGTGACTTGACCGTGGCGATGATCTGGACTTCATTGGTGAAGCCATCGGCGAACATGGGGCGGATCGGGCGGTCGATCAGACGCGAGGTGAGTATCTCGTTTTCGCTCGGGCGGCCCTCGCGACGGAAGAAGCCGCCGGGGATGCGGCCGGCGGCGTAGGTTTTCTCCTGGTAGTCGACGGTGAGCGGCAGGAAGTTACGCTCGGGGCCGGCCTTTTTCTGCACCACCACGGTCACGAGCACCACGGTGCCGCCCATATTGACCAGCACGGCCCCATCCGCCTGGCGGGCGATCTCGCCGGTCTCCAGGGTCATGGTCTGGTTGCCGAACTGGAATTGTTTAACGATTGGGGTGGGAATCACGGGTCTTACCTCGGGTCTGTGCCTCGGGCCTGGATCGCCGGTCCGGTTCCGCGTCCGTCGATCGCTGGTTTGGGCCTCGGGTGTTGAGTCACCGCAGCTTCAAGCGTCCTGGTGCGTCGGGTGCTCGGGGGCGCCGCCCTCGCGGCGGCACCTTAGGTGTGGGGTCCCGGCGTCGCGCCGCGGGACCCGGGACCGGACGACCGCCGTCGCCGGTCCGTGGGCTCGTCTTAGCGACGCAGGCCGAGACGCGTGATCAGTTCGCGATAGCGGTCCAGATTCTCACCTTTGAGATAATCGAGCAGCTTGCGCCGGGAATTGACCATCCGCACCAGGCCGCGGCGTGAGTGGTGGTCGTGCTTGTGGGTGCTGAAGTGATCGGTCAGACCCTGGATGCGAGCGGTCAGGAGTGCGACCTGCACCTCGGGTGAACCGGTGTCATTCTCTCCGCGGGCATAGGCCGTGACGACTTCTTTCTTCTGGGCGGCAGTCATAGTCATTGCGGGTCTCCTGATTCGTAATAGGGACTTGAGAATTTTGACCCTGGAGCGGCGGCACCTGCTGCCGCTGACCGCCCCGACAATGACATCAGGGGATCGGGCCGTAGTTGGTCAGTAGTCAGCGGGTGGTTGGTAGCGCTAATCACTACTCACTCACCACTGGCTACTGCTTATACCAAACGTTTCGGCTGTACCTTGCCGTCGTCCTGGATCTCACCGACGCCCAGGAATTGCTTGGAGACGTCATAGAGTCGCACCAGGCCCTCGGTCGGTGCCTGGGGGACCAGCACGGCCTGGCCCTGCTGGAGGTAGAAGGCGGCATCGGCGGACAGGCGTACCGCTGGCCAATGGCACAGGGCGGAATCCAACGGCAGCAGTAGGGCGTCGAGTCGCGCCGCCGCGCCCTCCTGGTCCGCTAGGTCACGCACCTGATCCAGGGTGATGAATTCGAGCACGTTCTCCGCGTAGGGTCCGACCCCGGTACGGCGCAATCGGCTCACATGGCCGCCGCAGCCGAGTTCACGGCCGATGTCTTCGGCCAGGGTGCGGACATAGGTGCCTTTGGAACAGTGCACGTCGAGTTCGATCTCCGGCCACTCGCAGGCGAGCAGATCCAGGGAGAAAATATGGATGGGGCGCTTGGCGCGTTCGACCTCCACACCTTGGCGGGCCAGTTTGTAGAGCCGCTCGCCCCCCTGCTTGATCGCCGAGTACATGGGCGGGAGCTGGTCGATCAGGCCCAGAAACTGCTCCAGAACCGCGCGCACCCGGGCCTCGTCGACCCCCTCCACCGGCTTGGTCTCCACCACCTCGCCCTCGGCATCGGCCGTGGTGGTGGTGACGCCGAGTCGTACCCGCACGCGGTAACGCTTGTCCGCGTCCAGTAGGAAGGCGGAGAACTTGGTGGCCGCCCCCAGACAGACCGGCAGGAGTCCGGTGGCCAAGGGGTCCAGGCTGCCCGTATGCCCCGCCTTGACGGCACGATACAGGCGCTTGACGCGCTGCAATGCGTCGTTGGAGGTGATGCCGAGCGGCTTGTCCAACAGCAGGATACCGGTGACGTCACGCCCCGAATTACGCCGCTTGCCGCCCATCATCGCGGTTGCTCCTGTACGCGGCCGGGTGCCGACATGTCGTCGTCGTCCGTGCTGCTGTCCTTGCCGTCATCGAGGTCGGCGTCCGCCGGGTCTGCGAGCCCCTCGACCGCATGGTCGATGAGGGCCGACAGGCGCATCCCGGTATCGATGGACTCGTCATAGACAAAGTGCAGTTCCGGCATGGTGCGCAGCCGCACTCGCTGGGCCAGGGCATGGCGCAGGAAGCCGGCGAGCCGTCCGTTGAGCAGCCGCGTCTGTGCGACCCCGTGAGCACCATCGGTGTCGATGTCGGTCGTCTCGTCGCCCACCGTCGGCAGGCAGGTGAAAAAGACCTTGGCGTGGGACAGGTCATTTACCACACGGATTTCATGGATGCTTAGATCCGCGAGGCGCGGGTCCCTCACCTCGTCGCGCAGCACCTCGTAGAGCTCACGCTTAAGCTCGGCGCCGATCCGCTCGGTACGATCAAATTCCTTCACAATACCCGCGCCCGTTCGGTCCGCTCGAACACCTCGATGTGGTCGCCGACCTGGACATCGTTGTAGTTCTTCACTCCGATGCCGCAGTCGGTGCCGGCCCGCACCTCGGCCACGTCATCCTTGTAGCGGCGCAGCGACTCCAGTGTGCCCTCGTAGATCACGACGTTGTTGCGCAGGACGCGGATCGGGTTGTTCCGTTTGATCATTCCGTCGACCACCATGCAGCCGGCGATGGCGCCGAACTTGGAGGAACGGAACACATCGCGCACCTCCACCATGCCGATGATCTCCTCGGTGACCACCGGCTTGAGCAGGCCCGAGATGGCCTTCTTCACATCGTCGATCAACTCGTAGATGATGCTGTAGTAACGCAGATCGAGCGCCTTTTCCTCCACCACCCGCCGTGCCGCCGCGTCCGCCCGGACGTTGAAGCCCAGGATGATGGCGCTGGAGGTCACGGCCAGGTTGGCGTCGGACTCGGTGATGCCGCCGACCCCGGTTGCTACCAAGATGACCTTGACCTCGTCGTTGGTGAGTTTGAGCAGGCTCTCGCGCAGAGCCTCCAGGCTGCCCTGTACGTCCGCCTTTACGATCAGGTTGACCGATTTGAGCTCTCCGTCCTTGAGCTGGGAGAAGATCTGATCCAGGCTCACACCCCGGTTCTCGTCCAGCTTGGAGCGGCGCATCCGGGAGGAACGGAACTCGGCGACCTCACGGGCGCGCCGCTCATCGACTACCGCCAGGACATCGTCACCCGCGTAAGGGGGGGCGGAGAGGCCCAGAACCTGCACCGGGATAGAGGGGCCGGCGGCCTCGACGGGATTGCCGGCCTCGTCGAACATGGCACGTACCCGGCCGTATTCACCGCCGCTCACGATCATGTCGCCGCGCCGCAGCGTGCCCGCTTGGACCAGGATGGTGGCCACCGGGCCGCGGCCCTTGTCCAGGCTCGACTCGACGATGGTCCCGCGGGCAGGGCCGTCCACCGGGGCCTTGAGATCCAGCACCTCGGCTTGCAACAGGATGGCATCCAGCAGGTCATCGATCCCCTCGCCTGTCTTGGCGGAGACCTTGACCAGCATAGTGTCGCCGCCCCAGGCCTCGGTCAAGACCTCGTGTTGGGACAGTTCCTGCATGACCCGGTCCGGGTTGGCATCAGGCTTGTCCATCTTATTGACGGCGACCACGATCGGCACCTTGGAGGCGCGGGCGTGGGCGATCGCCTCAATGGTCTGGGGCATGACGCCGTCGTCCGCCGCCACCACCAGCACCACGATGTCCGTCACCTTGGCGCCGCGTGCACGCATCGCCGAGAACGCGGCATGGCCGGGCGTGTCCAAAAAGGAGATGACACCGCGAGTGGTCTCTACATGGTAGGCACCGATGTGTTGGGTGATGCCGCCGGCCTCGCCGGAGGCGACCCGGGTACGCCGGATATAGTCCAGGAGCGAGGTCTTGCCGTGGTCGACATGACCCATGATGGTGACCACCGAGGCGCGCGGCTGGGCCTCGGCCAGGCTGGACTGCTCGTCGGCCTCCTCGATCAACGTGTCCTCAGTGGTACGCAGATCGGCGACGACGGCCGTGTGTCCCATCTCCTCGACGATCAGGACGGCGGTGTCACGGTCCAACATCTGGTTGATGGTGACCATCATCCCCTGCTTGAACAGGGCCTTGACGACATCGCCGGCCTTGACCGACATGCGGCTCGCAAGTTCGCCGACGGAGATGGTCTCCGGCAGCGCCACCTCGCGGATGACCGGCATGGTCGGCCGCTGGAAGACGTGCTTATCCTGCAGTTGGGGTTTGGTGGTCTTGCGCTTGCGGCGCGGGCGTCCACCGGACGTGTCGCCGTCTACCTCTTCGTATTCCACCCGTGGGGCCTCTTGGTCCCGGCCGCGCAGTGAGTCCTTGCGCCCGGCCTTCTTGACCGATTTCTCCTTCTCAGAAAGTTCCGGCGGCTTCTTGGCGGTGATGACCACCGGTGGCTTCTTGGCGGGCTTGGCGGCCTCGCCGCGACGGCGCACGACCGACTCCACCTCATCGGGGATCATTTCCGGGGGAGCAGGGATCACCAGCACCGGTGCGCTCTCCTCCGCAGCCTCAATGACCTCGGGCTCCACGACCGGGCGTGCGGCCTCATCGGCCAGGCGTGCCGTCTCGGCCTCGGCCTCCGCCCGGCGTTGCGCCTCTTCGGCCTCGCGCTGTCGTTCGGCGGCCTCGCGGGTCTTGCGTTCGTGATCTTCCAGTTCACCCAGGCGGCGTGCCTCCTGCTCGGCGCGCATGGACGCCAACGCGATGCGCCGCCGGCCGTCGTCTATGGGGGTGCTGCGCAGCGTCTGGCGTTCGCGGGTGGGGCGCGAGGGCGGTGCGGCCGGCCGGCGTGAGGCCGGGGCGGCGGGTCGCGCGACCGGGGCGGGCGGCGCCACGGTCTCGGGCGCCACTTCCGTCGGGCTCCCGGTCGGCACCTCCGGCGGGGTTTGCGCCGCCGGTTCGTCACCGCGCTTCACATAGGTGCGCTTACGGCGGACCTCGACGCTGATCGTCTTGGCGCGTGCGGTCGGTGTCGGCCGGGAACTGCTCCCGCCGCCGGCACTGGTGCTCGGTACCCGCGGGGTCACGGCGGGCTGACGCAATTCGCTGATGCTCTTGCGCTTCAAGGTGACCTGGTTGGGGTCGGCCCCGCCCTCGGCCGCGCCACGACCGTGGCTGCGCCGCAGGTAGCTCAAGAGTTGAACCTTTTCCTGCTCGGTCAGGGTAGAGTCGGCGTCGCTGGCGCTGATGCCGGCCTCACTGAGTTGAGTCAGGAGACGTTCGACTGGGATGCCGACCGTGGAGGCGAGTTGTTTCACTGTCACTTCACTCATGTAACGGACCTCCTAACGGGATTCCCCGCCCGCATCGGCAAACCAGGGTTCACGTGCCTTCATGATGAGGCGCGCCGCCCGCTCCGCGTCCATGCCTTCGATCTCCATTAATTCATCGACCGACTGTTCGGCCAGGTCTTCTATGGTCGCCACGCCGACGACGGTCAGGGCCAAGGCCAGGCCCTCGTCCATTTCTTCCATGTCCAGCAAGTCCTGCGCTGGCTCGCCGCCGACTACCTCCTCGGTGGCGATGGCGCGGGTGAGCAGTACGTCCTTGGCGCGTTCACGCAACTCATTGATCGTTGCGTCGTCCAGCTCATCGATTGCCTGCATCTCGGCGAACGGCACATAGGCTACCTCATCGACGCTGGTAAAGCCCTCGTCCACCAGGATGGAAGCTAGATTCTCGTCCACCCCAAGTTGGTCCATAAAGCTCTGGACCGAGCGGTGTGCCTCCTGCTCGCTCTTGGCGGCCGCCTCTTCCTCGTTCATGACGTTCAACTCCCAGCCGGTGAGTTGGCTGGCGAGGCGAACGTTCTGACCGCCGCGGCCGATCGCCTGCGAGAGGTTCTCCTCCTTGACTGCCACGTCCATGCTGCGCGCCTCCTCGTCGATGACGATGGAAACCACGTCCGCCGGCGACATGGCGTTGATCACATATTGGGCCGGGTTGTCGTCGTATAGAATAATGTCCACTCGTTCGCCGTTGAGTTCGTTTGAGACTGCTTGGACGCGCGAACCGCGCATGCCGACGCAGGCGCCCACCGGGTCGATGCGCGGGTCCTTGGTGCGTACGGCGATCTTGGCACGGGCGCCCGGGTCCCGGGCGGCACCCAAGATCTGGATCATGCCCTCACCGACCTCGGGGACTTCGAGCTTGAATAGTTCGATCAGGAGTTCCGGCGCGGTCCGGCTGACGAACAGTTGCGGCCCCTTGGCCTCGGCACGCACGTCGAACAGATACCCGCGCATGCGGTCGCCGGCGCGCACCGACTCGCGTGGAATCAGGTGTTCCCGGGGGATCAGGGCCTCGGCATTGCTGCCCAAATCCAACAGGATGGTGCCCCGATCGGCCTTCTTGACGATGCCGGTAACCAGTTCGCCCTTGCGCTCCGTGTAGGCATCGACGATCTTAGTCCGCTCGGCATCCCGCACCTTCTGGACGATGACCTGCTTGGCGGTCTGGGCGGCGATGCGCCCGAAGATCTCCGAGTCGATCTCCTCTTCCATGAAGTCTCCGGCCTTGAGCCCGGGCTCCAGCATCTCCGCCGCGGAGAGCGTGATCTGGCGCTCCGGCGCCTCCAGTACGCCCGACTCGAGGTCCTCCATGACCTCCCAGCGGCGGAAGGTTCGGTAGTCCCCGGTCTTGCGGTCGATGACCACACGCGCGTCGATCTCGCCGCCGTGCTTCTTGCGCGTGGCCGAGGCAAGCGCGGCCTCAATGGCCTCGAAGATCACATCTTCGGGGACATCCTTCTCATTGGATACGGCTTCAACGACCAGCAGGATCTCTTTGCTCATACCTTCCCATACTCAAGCGCTGTGCCATATTTTCAGCAGTGGTGCTGGCGGTAACCGCGGCTAAGTGTGCTCGGCCGCTGCAAAATCAGGAATTAGACGGGCGGATTCGAGGGCCGCCAGCGGCAGGTCCCAAGTGCGGCCTTCCGCCTCCAGTCGGACTACTGCAGGTCCCCCGGTCGCCGGCCCCAGGCCGAGCAGCACCCCCTCCAGGTTACGCCGGCCTTCGACCTTCTCGGCCAGCCGGACCTTGATCCGCTGCCCGGCAAAGCGTTCAAAGTGCTCCGCAAACACAAGGGGCCGATCTAGACCGGGCGAGGAGACCTCTAGGTCGTAGTGTCCCGGCAGGGGGTCCTCCACATCCAGGATGCCGCTCAACTGGTGACTCACCAGGGTGCAGTCGTCCAAGGTGACGCCGTTGCCGTGGTCGATGTAGATACGCAGGGTGGAGGCACCGCCGCCGCGCTGGAAGTGCTCTACCCCGACCAGTTCATAGCCCATGGGCTCGACGACGCGGTGCGCCAACTGGGTCAGGGTGCTGTCAACCGGCTGCATGAAAAAACCGTCCAAAAAAAAAATGGGCCAGCGGCCCACTCTGTTGGTGCGCCGATCTCACGGTTGACCGCGGATCGGGCGACCTACCTCGTGACGTACAAAAAAAATAGCATTATACAGCAAAAGCACATGACTATTTATTCAGTGACTTAGCTACGACTTTCCGATTCTGAGCCAGCCCCGGTAGCGGGGTTTCTCACCGAGATCTGGGAGATCCTGGCGCCCACCCACTCGCATCGCGGCATCGCACTAAGTTGCCGCCAGATTTTTGGTAACAAATTAATTCGATAGCTATTTGCAATTGCTACATAATGCCGAAACAAACCCCTGATGCGGGGCTCATGACGGGGAACATCAAGGCCCTCGAACCTTCGTCTGGACCTTAACCCATCACAGATTTAGTGCTGGAAGTTTAGGTCCTTCGCGCCCATTGTGCAAGGCCGTTGTCGGCAGGTGGATATGATAGTGCTTGGCGAGGGCTCGCGGCTGGGGCTAGCAGCCTGTCGGACTTCGGGGCCCCGTCGGGGCGGCGGGCCCGGTACACTGTCGGGATAAACCCCGATGGCCGCCCGATGGCCGGAGTGCTACTGCCGATGCGCCGCTTCCACC
>JADNEJ010000406.1 GCA_016292295.1 Candidatus Thiodictyon intracellulare | reverse complement strand
AAGTCGGCGACCTGTTCATGAGCCTGATCCACACCGCGGAACTCCACCAGGTGGCTCCGTTTGATTACCTGGTCGCCCTGCAGCGCCATCCGGCCGCGGTGGCACTCGTCCCGCCGGCCTGGATGCCCTGGAATTACACTACCGCGCTGGCGCGCCTCGCCGCCGAACCGGCGCCGGACTGACCGCTTCGGCCCAGTGCCGCCCCCCACACTGCCACACCAACGTCCCGACCACCAGCGTCGGAGCGAGCGCGGGCAGGCAGACTTCATCCCAGTTTGGTCCTGACGGCTCGCCCGCACAGCGAACAGCGACAACGTCTGGCCTTCTCTTCGCCAAGGACGCGGGGCTCCCACGCTACCGGAACCGTGCTCGGAATTCATGCAGCCTTGCCGGAAGGACACCGCCGACGGCGGGCCGCGCCGCACTCGGCAGGAGGCGTTTGGCGACTTCCTTGAGATCGGCGTTCAACTGTTTGGCCAGATCGCTGGGTGAGTCATAGTCCTTCACGGCCGGCGGGGCGCCGCCGGCCGAGTCCCCCCAGGTCGTCGCAAAAGGATCGCACCGCTCGCCATTGCGCCAGGGTCTCGTCAAAATCCGGGGCGTCGGGCTTGAGGGCGAGGGACCGCCCTTGCGGTAGACCAGGATCGCCGGGGAGCCCGTGAGCGCGGCGGCGGCCTGGGCGTCGCGGTACTGTCAGTCGATGACGCAACGCCAGGGCGGGCCCGCGGGACTGACCGGCCACGCCGGACCGGGCGGCGGACCCAGGGTCCAGCCAAGGATGAACACGGCGATCCGGCACTCGCGGGGGCTCGGGAGTCCGGCGGTACCGGCCTCGTCGGGGGTCATCGGAGCGCCCCCGGGTTGGTCCCAGGCGCTGACCTCCACACCGAAGCGCCCCGGCAGGCCGGGCAGCCGCGGGAGCTGCTCGATCAGGTCGCGGGCCTGTCCGCGCTCGTCGGCCGCGTCGGCGGACGAGGCAAGAAAGACGCTCAGGCAAGCTACCTCGGGTTGGGGGCCAGCGGGCCTGGCGGCCGGCTGGTCCGCGGGCGCTGTCGCGCCATCGTCGGCGGGACGCCAGCCGTGGATGCCCCACAGCAGGCACTTGAATTCCTCGCCCTCGAGCCCATCGCGCAGATCGACCCAGGTGCGGTTGGTGAGGGACAACGGCAGTTCGGGCTGCTTCGGCGCACCGGGCAGCAGGACCGGGATCACCGGCTGACCCGCGCGCACGGCGCGGCTTAGCAGGCCCTGCGCCTCCTCGTCTTCCCAGGGGCCCAGACCGTCGGCGCCGATCAGGACCGCTCCGGTGGCCGAACGGGCGATGCCGTCGGCGAGCAATGGCTGCCAGTTGCGACCTGGGACCAGTTGCTTCTTGTCGAGCCAGACGCGCACCCCGACCGCCGCCAGGCGCGCGGCCAGTGCCCGCACGGCGGGCTTGTCCTTGCTATTGTGGGAGAGGAAGCAGTCGAAGTCCATTGCAGCGGCTCCAGCGGGGAGATTCCTGACTCGCGATCAGTGATTTTTACTCTATCGGCGCGCGCAGGTAAAGCCGCGCTTTACCGTGCAAGTCGCGCAGCAACGCTGTGGGAGCGGCTTCAGCCGCGACGGGCCGCGCCGAGAACACGGCATCGAATTTCGCTGCAGGGCCGCATCGCGGCCGGAGGCTGCTCCCACAAGGAACTTTCATGTTTCGGGGTGACGGCCAACCCTCATGGCCGTTCGCCTGGCGCAAGAAGACTCTCGCGCAGACGTGGGGCAAGGTCGAGAACGGTCTACCTGGCCGACGCGAGCCCCGCAACTCCATGCGCCCTCCCCCTCCCCCTCTGCGCCCCTGCACCTCTGCGAGATCCCTTCTCCGCTTCCCCGCGGGCTCAGCGGTTCCGCCGTCGCGGCCGGTGCTTCTCCGCGCCCAGCAGCTGGTCGAGCCCGCGGATCAGCGGCGCGACCCGCGCCGGCGGCTCGAAGGCGTCCAGGAAGTTCTTGAGATACAGCCCCAATTCGGTATCGCCAGTCATCCGCAGCCGACGCTGGAAGAACAAGGTGTCCGCGTCCTCGCGCCGGGCGGCGAGCAGCATGAACTCGTGCAACCTCCCCGAGATCGCTGCGTCAGCGGGTGCCCCCTCTCCGTGGCCGCGAATCCGCCCGCCGGCGAGGCCCAGGCGGTAGCGGATGCCGATGTCGCTGATCTCGATCCCGACCGTGCGGCCGATCAGGAAGTCCAGTTCACCCTCTGCGATGGCGTCCTTCATGACCTGATTGAGCGTGAGTGCCAAGGCCTGGCTGTGGGCCAGGGTCGGCAACAGGCGCAGGGGTGCGGAGAGGGTGCTGATGAGGCGCGGGGCTAGGTTCATGGGGCGGGTCTCGGGCGGCGGTCGGTAGATGATCACAAAGCCGCTCATTGTCGCGCGCCCGGGCGCTTCGCGCGAGTGGTCGGCGTCGGCCCGCGACCCCTCACCCGATCGGCATGACAACGCGGTGCGGTCTCACCCAGGCGTGGCCTTGATCATAACCCCGGCTACCCTGCTGAGCGAGAGATCGCCGGTCCGCTGTGCGGACCGCCGGAACTCCTGAAGCCGCATCGACGGGTTGGTATCATCCCGCGCAACCAAGCCCCCGTGCGTCGCGTCCAGGGGCTTCAACCACGTCTTTCCGATCTGGGGAACCCCTTGAAGATCCTCGTCTACCGCGGTCTGGATACCGCCGCCATTCCCGGTTTCGAGAAGCTCGCGGCCTACCTGCGCGCCGACGATTTTCGTTCCGCCGAAGTTAAGAAGATCGGTGACAACCTCTACCGGGCGCGGCTGGACCGCAGCAACCGGCTGCTGTTCGCACTCTACCGGCACGACGCCGAGCACTACGTCCTGGCCCTGGAGTATATCCACCGGCACGCCTATGAGCAGTCGCGCTTCCTCGCCCGCGGGGTAACGATCGACGAGGAGCAGATCCCGGACGCCGCGGCCGCAGCGGCTCAGACGGCCCCGCAACTGCCCTATGTCAACCCGGCCCTGCACCGCTTTCACCTGCTCGACAAGGTGCTTTCCTTCGACGACGATCAGGAGGCGATCTACTGCCTGCCCCCGCCGCTCATGATCATCGGCTCGGCCGGCAGCGGCAAGACGGCGCTCACCCTGGAGAAGATGAAGGACGCCCGGGGCGACTGTCTCTATGTAACTCACTCACCCTTCCTGGCCCAGAACGCGCGGGACCTCTATTACGCCCAGGGCTACGCGAACGAGGACCAGGAGGTCGAGTTCCTGTCCTTCCGGGAATATCTGGAGAGCATCCAGGTGCCCCTGGGCCGCGAGATGACCCCGCGCGTCTTCGCCAATTGGGCGGCGCGCCAGCGGTTGCCTAAGGAGTTGCAGGACAGCCACCGGCTCTTCGAGGAGGTCCATGGGACCATCACCGGCACCGCGCCGGAGCGTTCATATCTCGATCGGGAGACCTATCTAGCGCTCGGCGCGCGCCAGTCCATCTATCCACCCGAACTGCGCGGCGCCGTCTACGATCTCTTCGAGCGCTACCTCAAGCTCCTGGTCGATGAGGGCTGGTTCGACAACAACATCCTGAGCCACGCCTGGCTGTCCCGGGTGGAACGGCGCTACGACTTCGTGGTGGTGGACGAAGTGCAGGATTTCACCAACGTCCAACTGCTCCTGATCTTGAATGCCCTGCGCGACCCCCGAGGCTTCCTGTTGTGCGGGGACTCCAACCAGATCGTCCACCCGAATTTTTTCTCTTGGTCCAAGGTCAAGACGCTCTTCTGGAACCAGCAGGGGGACCCGAGTCCCACCGAGCTGATCCGCATCCTCAACACCAACTTCCGCAACTCCCCCCAGGTCACCGAGATCGCCAACCGGCTGCTGCACATCAAGCACGCCCGCTTCGGCTCCGTCGACCGGGAGAGCAACTATCTGGTGGTGAGCCGGGGCCCGAGCGCCGGCCGGGTCGGGCTCCTGGCGGATACGGACGCGGTGAAGCGGGATCTGGACCGCCGCACCGCGGCCTCCGCCCGCTTCGCCATACTGGTCCTGCACGACGAACAGAAGGCCCAGGTGCGCCGCTTCTTCCGCACCCCACTCATCTTCTCCATCTACGAGGCCAAAGGCCTGGAGTACGAGAACGTGCTCCTCTACGGCTTCGTGAGCGGAGAGGAAAAGCGCTTCCGCGACATCGCCGCGGACCTCACGGAAGCGGACCTGCAGGGGGAACTGCGCTATGCCCGCGGGCGTGATAAAAATGACAAGTCACTGGAGATCTACAAGTTCTACATCAACGCACTCTATGTGGCAGTGACCCGGGCGGTGTGTAACCTCTATCTGATCGAGCCGCGCCCCGCCCAGCCCCTGCTCGCGCTGCTCGGATTGACCGAGTTCCACCAGGGGGTGGCCGACGTGGAGGAGCAGCGCTCCAGCCTGGATGAGTGGCGGCGCGAGGCCCATCGGCTGGAACTCCAGGGCAAGGACGAGCAGGCGGCCGAGATCCGCGCCCAGATCCTCAAAGAGCAGCAGGTCCCCTGGACCGTGCTGCGCGGGGAAACACTCACCACACTGCGCAACCAGGCCCTGGTCAAGAGCGACAAGAAGGCGCGCATCGGCCTCATGGAATACGCCCTGGTCTACCGCGACCAACACCTGCTCAATGAACTCGATCATGCCGGTCTGCAGGCCGCCCGCCACTCAGACAAGGCCTGGCCGACCCTGGAGAAGAAGCACTACCTGCTCTACAGCCTCAAACACGCAGGCGGGGTCTTGCGCGAGGTCGACAAATACGGGGCGGACTTCCGCAACTGCTTCGGCCAGACGCCGCTCATGATCGCCAGCCGCATGGGCCACGCCGATCTCATCGCCGCATTGCTGGAGCGCGATGCCGACCTGGGCCTGGTGGACGGCAATGGCCTCAACGCCTTCCAGATCGCGCTCGAGCGTGCCTGCGCGGACGAGCGCTTCGCCCGCATCCGGCTGCCCGCGGTCTTCGAGCGGCTGGCCCCGGCCGGTATCGACATCCAGGTCGACGGGCGCCTGGTCAAGCTCGACCGGCGGCACATGGAATACCTGATGCTCTGTGTCGCCCTGGTACTCTTTTACCAGCGACTCGGGGAGAACTGGGCCACACGCCGCAACCTCCTCAACGCCGTCGACTTCACCGCCGTGCTGGCGCACTTCCCGGAGTCGGTGGTCCCGGCCCGGCGCAAGAAGCACACCTATGTCTCATCCATCCTCTCCAAGAACGAGGCCAACCGCGAAGGTCCCTACAACCGCAAGCTCTTCCTGCGAATGAGCCGCGGCCAGTACCTCATCAACCCGCGCCTCGCGCTGCGGGTGGAGGGCGAGTGGCGCGGCATCTATGACCTGCTAGTGCCGGAGCGATTGGGGGCCGTACCGCAGGACGTGCAGGCATGGATGGGCACGCACTGGGACCCCAATCCCGGCCGTAAGCAGGCGATCGAGCTGTTGCAGGACATGATCAAAGACCTCGCCTGTGGTGAGCCGATGCCCGAACTTTTCTAAGAGTGGAATTGGAGCGGTCTATTGCCGCCTGCTATGGCAAGGGGTCGGCCAGCTTGTCTGCATGAGGGCGAAAAAAGGCCGGAAGCTGATCAACAACGGACCTCCAACCTCGGCTGCCCCACGCTTGGTTTTTTGGTTACACTCTTGCCTCCATCGACTGGGATAGGGGCGCGATATCGTTGAACGACGCAGAGAAGACGCGAATCCTGCTGCTAGCGGTCAACCCACCCGGCACCGATCGTCTGCGCCTGGACCAGGAACTGCGCAAGGTCGCGGAGGGACTGGAGCGTGCCGCGTTGCGTGAGCGCTTCGAGCTGCGAACCCTGTTCGCCGCCCGCCCGGAGGACGTACGCCGGGCCATGCTCCAGTTCCGCCCGCAGATCGTCCACTTCAGCGGACACGGGGAGGGCGCCGCCGGGTTGGTCGTCGAGGACGACGCGGGCCGCTCGCTGCCGGTGACGACCGAGGCCCTGGCCAACTTCTTCAAGCTCTTTGCGGGCCAGGTCCGCTGCGTCCTGCTCAACACCTGTTATTCCCAGGTCCAGGCGGAGGCCATCGCCTAGCATGTCGATCATGTCATCGGCATGGACCGGGCGATCGACGACGCCGCGGCGGTCGCCTTCGCCACCGGTTTCTACGACGCCCTGGGCGGTGGGGAGCCGGTCCCCTGCTGCCTTCGACCTGGGCCGCTCGCCATCGAGATGACCGGGCTACCGAGTGCAGGGACCCCGGTCCTGAAGATCAACGCCAGACTCCAGTCGCCCTATTGCCCCTGGGCTTTGCAGGACATCTACGTGAGTTTCGCCACCACGGACGGCGCGGCGGGCGAGGCGCACCTGGTCTGGGTCAGCGACCTGACCGGGCGCCTGCGCAACGCACTGTGCAAGGCCCTCAAGGCGGAGGATTGCTCCATCTGGGTAGACTATGGCGCCCAGAAGGACGCGCCCATCGGTGAGGGTATGGTAGATAGAGCGATTGAGTGCGGCCGCCCTGTTCCTGGTGGTCATATCAGCGGACTATGAGGCTTCCGAGCGCTGCCGGACGGAACTCCAGTGTTTCCTGGACGCGGCTGGGGATGCCCGGCGCATCTTCATCGCCGCCCAGTCGGATGTGCCGCTGCCGATGTCGCTCATGGGGCGGCTGGACGGCCCCCGAGTCGTCCCGTTCTGGGGTACGGACGCCGCCGACAATTCAATCACCATCGGCTCCGCCGGATTGGGCTCCGTCCACCAAGTCGCCTATTACCAGCGGATCATGGACCTGGCCCGGGCCATGGCCCCCACCCTGGAGGGTTTGCGGACCGGGCCGACCGACCCCGCGCAAGCACCCGCGCCTGACCTGACCAAGCCGCCGGTCCGCGGCCCGGAACCGCTTCGCGCAGTCTATCTCGCCGACGCGCCCAACGACCTGATCGAGCCGCGCGAGGACCTGCGCCGCTTCCTGGAACAGCAGGGCTACCGGATACTGCCCGCGCAGCCACACTATTTCCCGGGCGAGCCGAGACGCCTGCACGCCGCCATCGACGCCGACTTCACCAGTTGCGCACTGTTCGTTCAGATGCTGAGGGCGACGGTGGCGGTGCGCCAAGAAGGCTTCGTTACCCCGGTCATCCAGGCCCAGCGCGCCCTCGCCCTCGGCCTGCCCATGTTCCAATGGCGCAGCCCGGCGCTCGATTTGGGGCAGGTCATGGACTCCGATCGGGGCGCGCCGCCCTGGCCGCACCGCAGGTGATTGCAAGCCCTCTGGAGTCGTTCAAACAGCAACTCCTGCGCTGACTCACCGAGCCATCGACGCCGCATACTAAGTCCGGGGCCGAGACCGGGGGCCGTCCGACCGACGGGCGCCTGGTCTTCATCAACGCGAGCAAGGACGACCGCGAACTGGCCCGGCGCCTGAGCGCGCTGGTCGGGCGCCGCCACGGACTGCTCTATGCCATCCCGCTGGACCACGGCGCACCGGAGGAGATCCGCGAGAACTTGGAAGACAACCTGCGCGACGCCGACGCCATCCTGTTCCTCTATAGCCAGAGCTCCTGTACCTGGGTGCGCGAACAACTGCGCCGCGCTGTCAAAGTCACCCGCGGACGCACGGACCGCCCCTTCGTCGCTCTGTGCCAAGTGCGCCGCCCTTGCCAAAAGACCCCATCGAGATGCAGATCTCGGACTGGGTCCATACCTATGACCTGGACCCCACCGGCCTGAAGTCATTTCTCGCCTGCGTCGTCGCCGGTATGGACGGGGCCGACGCCGGGCTCCTCACGAACGAGGGTTCGCCATGACCAGCGCACCCTACCCGAGGCTGCGCCTCTTCACCGCCGACGAGACCGAGATCTTCTTCGGCCGTGAGACCCACACCGACCAACTCCTGGACTCTTGGCGCAGCTCGCCCAGGGCCGCTTCCTGGCCGTCGTGGGGCCATCCGGGTGCGGCAAGTCCTCGCTGGTGCGCACCGGAATGCTTGCCGGGCTCGCGGGCGGAATGCTGGCCGAGGCCGGTGCCCACTGGCGGATCGCAGATCTGCGCCCGGGCAGCCGGCCCTTCGCCAACCTGGCCGCCGCCTTGCTCGCGGAGCCCCGCATCGGCGGCGACTATTCCCGCCACTTCGAGGGACCCGATGAGGCCGCCGGGTTCCTCCAGGCCGACCTGCGCCGGAGTCCCCTAGGTCTAGTGGAGGTCCTGGCCCAGTGTGCCCCGTTAGCCCCTGGGCCCAGTCAGAATGCCGACGCCCAGGCCATGGACGCTAAGCTCCCGGTCGGCGATTCCTCACCGACGCAGGTGGAACCGCCAACCGATCAGCCCGACAACCTGCTCGTGCTAGTGGACCAGTTCGAGGAGATCTTCCGCTACCACCGTCAGGTCGGCGGTGCTGACGAGTCCGCCGCTTTCGTCGCCCTGCTGCTCGCGAGCGCCGCCGCCCCGGTGGGCCGCAGGCCACGGCAGACCCCGATCCCGGTGTATGTCTGTTTCACCATGCGCTCGGACTTCCTGGGCGACTGCGCACTGTTCGAGGGCCTGCCGGAGGTGATCAACCGCGGACTCTTTCTCACCCCACGCCTCACCCGCGAGCAGACCCAGGAGGCGATCGAGGGCCCGACCGAGGTCTTCGACGCTCGCGTGGACACGGCACTCACCGCCCGCCTGCTCAATAACATGGGCGAACAGGCGGACCAGCTCCCGGTCCTCCAGCACGCACTGATGCGGATCTGGGACCTGGTCACTAGGCTGGATGCGGCCCCCCACTGCGTGCGCCTGACCCTGGGGCAGTACGAGTCCATCGGGGGGTTGAGCGGCGCACTGTCCCACTACGCGGACGAGGCGTTCAACGGCCTGGACCCCACCGGTCAGCGGATCAACGAGACCCTGTTCCGAGCACTGTGCGAGCGCGGCCCGGACGGGCGCTATGTGCGTCGTCCGGTGACCCTGGGGGAGGTCGCGCAACTGGTTGCGGACGATCTCGGTCTCATGAGTCTCCTGGGATCGACCCCGCGGATCAACCCGGCCAGCCCGATTACCAGGCGGTCATCGCCGTGGTTGAGACCTTCCGCGCTCCCAGGCGGAGTTTCCTCACACCGGCGGTCCCTCGGCCTCTAACCGCAGCGAGCGTCATCGATATCAGTCACGAGGCCCTGATCCGTCAGTGGCGGCGCCTGCGCGATTGGAGCGACGCGGAGTTCGCGTCCGCCGAATTTTACCGCCGCCTGGCGGACAGCGCCCGACGTTGGCGCATGGGCCGCGCCCCCCTGCTCCAGACCCCAGAGCTTGAACTGGACCGTGACTGGCGCGGGCGGACCGCGCCGACCGCCGCCTGGGCACGGCGCTATGGGACTGGACCGGACGGGGCCGGCGGGGACGGCTTCTGGCTCGCCATGGACTACCTGGATGAGAGCCTCAAGGCCGCCACGGAGCAGCGTGCCAAGCTTGCACAGGCACCCGGTGGCGCACCGTCTGAGCCCTGGCCGGGCTGGTCCTGGAGCTGGCCGGGTGGGCGGCGTTGGAGCGGGTTCGCGCGGACGGCGAACGCGAACACGCCGCGGGCCTGGAGCGCCGGGCGATCGAAGACCTGTTTGGCTCCAAGCTCGCCCGTGCCGCGCTCCTGGCGCGCTTGGACGATTACGCGGGCGCCCGCGAGGAATTGGACGCCACTGTCGGCTATGACGCCAAGGTGCCTCAGATCCGGCGTCAAGCCCGCAACCTGCTGGCGGGCTATGTGGACATGCGAGGCGACGTGCCTGAGTCGACCTACCGGGCGCCTCTAGGCACTCGGATCTGGTCCATTGCCCTGAGCCCAGACGAGCGGTCCATCGCCGCCGGGACCCATGACGGTCGGGCCTTTCTGATCGATCGGGAGAACGGGAAGGTCCGGCGCACCCTGGTTCTGCCGCCGCAAAGAGACAAGAAAGGCAACGATGTTTGGCAGACGGTGATGCGGCTCTTAGGGGACCCCCAAGACCGCTGGCTGCTGAGGGCAGTCGATGGGTCGCAGCGTATCTTCAAGTGGTCGGCACCCACCAGGGAGGTGCTTGACGGATTCTGAGGAATGAGTGTTGAGATTATCCATGACGAGGTGCAACTACGACTCCGCCGGGCACGCAGCAAAAATGGGGGATAGGAAACGCGCAAAATCGTCTTCGGTTCGCGTCTGGCCGAGTTGCCGAGCCACCTTGCCAGTCGCGACGTTGAACCCGGCAATCAGGGTATGGGTGCCGTGGCACTGATACTCGAACTCGCGGCGCTCGACCCGTCTCGAGGTCATTGGCTGCGTCGGCGCTATACGTTCAAGTGCCTGTATTCCGGTCATTTCTACTCAGCTAATGCCAAATTTTCGGTTTCCTCACCGACCGGTTATTTCAAAGTTC
>JADNEJ010000540.1 GCA_016292295.1 Candidatus Thiodictyon intracellulare | reverse complement strand
CACCCGCCATAGCGGCCAGACCCGCATCACCATGAGCCATCCGCATGCCGAAGCGGCCTGGGTGAACACCGCCTGCCGCGAGATCGCGGCCTTCTTCAATACACTACGCCAAACTGCGGAGCAGTTGACGCCGCTGAAACGCTGGCACCGCGTGCTCTCCCGCGCCCTGGTGAAATGCCTCCACGGCTGCGAATTGTACCCGCCGCCGGGTTTGCCGGCCCCGGCATAGCCGGAACTTCGCCTCAGCATGTAATCGGCCGCGGGCCAGGAACAGCCCGCGACGGGCACCTACTGCTCCTTTTAGGATCAATGATCCCGAGGCTCATTCAGATCACTGACTCAAGTCTTTTTCCGGAGTGATACTCACGCAATGAACCGGTGCAGGTCGAGCACCACATCGAAGGTCTCGCCCACTTGTGCATGCACGGCCGCGAGGGTGCCGGCCACTCGCTCCAAACTCCTGCCGCAGGGCACCACCTCACTGCTCCAGGCAATCGCTGAGTTGGTCGAGCCCTTGCTTCTGGTCCTGCCAGATACGCTGGAGCAGGTCGAAGTTCAGGTCAGCGGCCAGACGCGGGGCGGCGGCCAGTTCCCCGCGCAGGAAATAGCCGAAGGTGGTGACGAGCAACGGCGGCCGGTCCGAGGTGGCGGTGCCGACAAGTACCGCCAGGTTGCTGAAGTCCTCCGCCCTAAGCGTCTAGGCCAAGTCACCCATCAGGCCCCAGGCGGCCTGGATGAAGGTCTGGGGATCAGCGAAGCGCCGCAGGGCGGTGCCCTCATCAATGGGGCGTCGGCTTATCTCGGCCCCTAGCACACCGGCGTCGCGCGCCTGGCACAGTTCGCTCAGGCAGCTCTCACGCAGGTGCGGGCACTGCGCCTGGAGCAGGTGCTCGACCGGGGCCAGGACCCCCCTGATCTGGGCCGCGCCAAGGGCAATGTGATCGCCGCCACTTGGGCGAGGACCAGGGTGAGTATCCGCGACATTGGCCGCATCTCATGTCCCCTGTCAGTTGTTGCACCGCGGCGCAACGCCGGAGTGGGACGCCCCGGCGCCTGTGTTTGACAAACTGCGTGTCTGCCGCAAGGCTATTGTATTCTGATGGGACAGTCGCCCTTGCTCGGCGCGATCCAGGCGCTGACCCGCGGGCAGGTCCGGCCGCGGCCCCAGGCAACCACGAGAGGAATACTGCGATGTCCGACACCTCCAAGATCTCATTCGACGGTCGCTTGCTTGCTCGCCGGCCAGGCGCCGGAGGCGAAGCCGGCCAAGACGGACCTGGACGCCATGCTGCAACCCTGGGGCCCGCTCGGCGAGTATCTGGTGAACGCGGCGCAGCGCATCGTCCTGTTCTGGGACGTGCTGCGGTGGCGCAGTGACCAATATTACGAGCAGAAGGCCAAAGCGGTGCCGAACGTGCTCAGTTTCGGCTCCGAACTGATCCTTGACGGCAGTACCTTCGAGCGCCTAGTGAACTCTACGGGCTGGTGCGGGCCACGCCGCTCGCCGGGGTGGTCATCGATCCGCAGAAGCGCCCCTTCGTGATGGTCGACCCGCGCGCCGGGCACGGTCCCGGGATCGGCGGTTTCAAGGCCGACAGTGAACTAGGCGTGGCGATGCGCGCCGGCCACCCCTGCTACTTCGTGGGCTTCACCCCCGACCCCATGTCCGGACAGACGATCGAGGACATCGTACGGGCGGAGGCGATCTTCCTGGAGAAGGGCATCATCCAGAACGCCATCGATCTGGTCACCGCCCTGGACTTTGAAATCCCCAGGGTCGCAATCCTTGCCGCCGTGGAGACGGTGAACCTCAAGATTCCGTCCACGTTGGAGACCGTAGCCCTGTGCAAGATGGCCGACCGCCACCAGATCACCGGGGGCATTCTGGATGGCCCCCTGGCCCTGAACAACGCCATCGATCTGGAGGCGGCCCAGATCAAGGGCATCGACTCGCCGGTCGCAGGGTTTGCCGACATCCTGGTGGTGTCCGATCTGGAGGCCGGCAACTTGCTGGCCAAGAGCCTGACCTTTATGGCCGACGCGGACGCGGCCGGCATCGTCATCGGCGCCCGGGTGCCGATCATACTCACCAGCCGCGCCGACTCGGTCAAGGCACGGCTGGCCTCTTGCGCGGTCGCGGCACTGGTGGTGCAGGCGCGGTGCGAGCATGCGAACAAGGCGGTGGTCTGATGAGCGACGCAATACTCGTTGTCAATGCGGGCTCCTCCAGCATCAAGTTCTCGGTCTTCCTGGATCGGGGCGAGGACCGGGCGATCGAACACTTGCTGAGCGGACAGCTCGAAGGGGTCACGACCGAGCCCCGGTTCAGCGCACGCGACGCGGCGGGCACTCTCATCGCCGAGCAGCGCTGGACGCAACCCCTCGGGCACGACGGCGCCATCGAGCACATGGACGGATTCTTGCGCGAACCGCTCAGCGTGCACCGGCTCGCCGCCGTCGGGCATCGGGTAGTGCACGGCGGACTTGCGTTCTCGGCGCCGGTGCGGCCGACGCCCGCGATCGTCGAGCAGTTGGAGCAACTCATCCCGCTGGCGCCCCTGCACCAGCCCCACAACCTGGCATTGATCAAGACGCTGCTGGCCAATCACCCGACCCTGCCCCAGGTCGCCTGTTTCGACACCGCCTTCCACCGGGGTCAGGCCGAGGTGGCCCAGGCCTTCGCGCTGCCGCTCGTGATCACCGAGCGCGGCGTGCGGCGCTACGGCTTCCACGGCCTGTCCTATGAGTACGTCGCCCGCGTCCTGCCCGACTACGACGCCCGTGCAGCACAGGGGCGCACCGTGGTCCTGCATCTGGGCAACGGCTCCAGCGCCTGCGCCATTGCGGACGGCCGGAGCGTGGCGAGCACCATGGGGTTCACCGCGGTGGACGGGCTGCCGATGGGAACCCGCTGCGGCAACCTGGACCCGGGCGTCCTGCTCTACCTGATGGACGAGATGAAGATGGATGCCTGTGCCATCGAAAAGCTCATCTACAAAGAGTCCGGGCTGCTCGGCGTTTCGGGTGTCTCCAGCGACATGCGCACCTTGCTTGAATCGGCCGAGCCTCGGGCGCAATTCGCCATCGAGCTATTCGTCTACCGCATCGCCCGCGAATTGGGCTCACTCGCCGCCGCGTTGGGCGGGCTCGACGCCCTCATCTTCACCGCTGGCATCGGCGAGAACTCCGCCCCAATCCGCGAGCGTGTCTGCCTGGCCGCCGCCTGGCTCGGCGTGACGCTCGATCCTGCGGCGAACAATGCGGCCAGAGGTGCCGCCCGCATCAGCACGGCCGACAGCCAGACCGCGGCCTGGGTCATCCCCACCAATGAGGAACTGATGATCGCGCGGGATACACGCAACCTGCTCGGCCGCATCCCGTGACCGGCCCGGCGCTCGGCCTGGCGCGGGGCGGCGAGTTCCCGCGTGGGCCTTGATCATCGTTCCGGCCGTGGCCCAGGCGTCCGTCCCGCATTGGCGGTCGAAGTTGACCGTGAAGGTCGCGCAGCGACGCTGTTGGAGCGGCTTCAGCCGCGACGAGGCCGCGGCAGCGTGCGAGGTCCCGACATCCTTAATGACCACGGAACGTTGAACATAAGATAGAAGGGCAGGGCCTTGAACCAGTATTTACCCATCCGCTATGTCGAACCGGTCTATCGTCCGCCGAGCGAGGCCAACTCGCTGATCATCCCGGTCACCGACGGCTGTTCATGGAGCAAGTGCACCTTCTGCGAGATGTATACTGCTCCGCAGAAGCGATTTCGCGCCCGCGATGAGGGCGAGGTGCTTGACAGTATCCGCCGCACCGGCGAGTGCGGTGGCGATCAGGTGCGGCGTGTATTCCTGGCCGACGGTGATGCACTAGTGTTGCCGACGCGGCGCCTGCTGGTCTATCTGGAGGCGATCCGCACCCATCTGCCGGGCGTGCATCGCGTCTCCAGCTATTGCCTGGCGCGCAATCTGAAAAGGAAAAACGTCAGCGAATTGACTGAACTTTGCGATGCGGGATTGAAGCTTGTCTACCTCGGGGCTGAGTCGGGGGACGACGTGGTGCTCGCCCGGGTGCACAAGGGCGAGGACTTTGAGTCGACCCGTGCCGTGCTCGACCAGCTGGGCGCGGCCGGCATCAGGCGTTCGGTGATGATCATCAATGGTCTGGGGGGCGAATCACTCAGCATGCAACACGCGGACAACTCGGCACGCCTGATCAATGCCACTCAACTCGAGTACCTGTCCACACTGGTGCTCACGCTGAACGACGGCGGCGCCCGCTATCGCGCGGCTTGGCCCGACTGGAAGGCACTGTCACAGACGGGCCTGTTCCGCGAAATGGAGCGCTTCCTGTCCGCGCTAGACCTGCAGCGGACCATCTTTCGCTCCGATCATGCCTCGAATTGGCTGGTGCTCAAGGGCACCCTCGGTGCTGACAAGGCGCGTCTGCTGGCGCAGGTGAGGATGGCGATCGAGCGGCCGGACGCGGCGTCATTGAGGGCGGCCTGGACGCGAGGATTGTAGGGCAGCGCGAGACGCCGCCCCGTTCAATAAAGCCCCAGCGACTGGTGTCCGCAACCAGGGGACGGACAGGACCGCCTCGCCGGTGACCAGGGTCTTGCCCTCATTGTCTTCGCAGGTCGTCGCCATCGTGACGATGCCCTTGTCGTGCCGGATCACCGTCACCTCGACCTTGGCAATGACCTTCATGCCGAAGTGCACCGGTGACTTGAACTTCAGGCTTTGCCCCAGGTAGACGGCCCCATGGCCCGGCAGTCGCTCACCCAGCAGGGCCGAGAACAGGCAGCCGACCAGCATCCCGTGCATGATGCGCTGTTTGAACGGAGTCTCGGCCGCGTACTCTGCGTCCAGGTGGATGCGATTGTGGTCGTCCACCAGATCGGCAAATGCCAGCACGTCCACTTCCGTGAAGGTGCGGGTGAGGGTGGCACTGTCTCCCACCTTGATTGCGTGTGACATTCTTTTCAATCTCCCTACATATTCGGATAATTGGGGCCGCCGCCTTCCGGCGCGACCCAGGTGATGTTTTGCGCCGGGTCCTTGATATCGCAGGTCTTGCAGTGTACGCAATTCGCGGCGTTGATCTGGAAACATTGCGCGCTGTCCTCGCCGACGATCTCATAGACGCCGGCCGGGCAATAGCGCTGGGCCGGCTCCACGTATTCCGACAGGTTACGGCCGAGCGGAAGCGATGGATCGGCCAGATGCAAGTGACAGGACTGGTCCTCCTCGTGGTTCGTATTCGATAGGAACACCGAGGAAGGCTTATCGAAGCTGAGCACTCTATCCGGTCTTGGATAGGCGATGGGCTCGCACTTGCGCGCCAGACACAGCCGGGTATAGCCCGGGGTCTTGTCGTGCAGGGCGACCGGTATCCTACCGCGAAACACGGTCTGTTCGAGCGAGAAGAGGGCGCCGCCGAGCAGGAGGCCGAGTTTGTGCAGCGCCGGAGCGAAAGTGCGGCTGCTGCGCAGTTCGTCGTAGACCCAGGACGCGCGGAAACGCTCGGCGAATCCGCTGAGATCTCGACCACCCTGGTTGCCTTGGCCGAGCGCCGCGGCAATCTCCTCGGCGGCCAGCATCCCGCTCTTCATTCCCGTATGGACGCCCTTGAGTTTGGCTGAATTGAGCATACCGGCATTGCAGCCCACCAGGAATCCACCGGGAAAATGCATGGTCGGCAGCGCATTGAACCCGCCCTTGGCAAGCGCCCGCGCACCATAGGTGACACGCTTGCCGCCCTGCAGATACTGCGCGATCAGCGGATGATGCTTCAGGCGCTGGAAGTCGTCGTAGGGGCTGATCCAGGGGTTGCTGTAGTTAAGATCGACGACCAATCCCACCGCGATCTGATGGTTCTCCAGGTAATAGAGAAAAAAGCCGCCGCCGGTATCGCCAGACAAAGGCCAGCCGGTCCCGTGAATCACCAGACCTTCCACATGCTGCGGTGAGGGTATATCCCAGAGTTCCTTCACCCCGATACCGTAATGCTGCGTATCGGCCAGCGCATCCAGTCCAAAGCGGGCATACAGGGTCTTGCCCAATTAACCGCGGCAACCCTCGGCGAACACCGTATAGCGGGCAAGTAAGTCCATGCCGGGCGTAAAGCTGTCCTTGTGAGAGCCGTCCGCCGCAATGCCCATATCCCCGGTGGCGATGCCCTTGACCTCACCCTGCTTCCCAAAGAGCACCTGCGCGGCGGCGAAGCTCGGGAAGATCTCGCACCCCAGCGCCTCGGCCTGCGTCGCCAGCCACCGGCAGAGATTGCCGACGCTGACGACGTAGCCGTCGTGGTTGTGCAGTGGTTATGCATGGCGCGCGGCAGCAGAGCATGGGGGACCTTCCAGGCGCTGCTGTCGCTGCGCAGCAGGTGCATCTCCTCCTGGGTCACCCTGGTCCTGAGCGGGGCGCCGCGCGCCTGCCAATCGGGAAACAACTCGTCGAGTGCGCGGCTCTCGATGATGGCGCCGGAGAGGATGTGCGCACCCACCTCAGAGCCACTTTCCACCACGCAGACGCTGGGTTCACGGCCCTGGTCGTAGGCCAATTGCGCCAACCGACAGGCACACGCCAGTCCCGCCGGCCCGGCGCCGACGATGACGACATCGAACTGCATTGATTCGCGTTCGCTCATGATTGCTGCCTAGAGTTGCTCGACCGTCAGGGCCATGATGCTTTCACTGCCTGCCAGTACCGAGGCCAGACAGGCCCCGGTACGCGGCAACAGGTGCTCGCAGAAGAACCGCGCGGTCGTCAGCTTGGCGCTAAGTAGCTGCGGGTTGCCCTCGCCGGCATTGAGCATCGCCTGTGCCTGCTGTGCGCTCTTCACCATGAGCTAGCCGCCGCTGAGGTATCCGAACAGCATCAGGAAATTGACGCTGGCACTGCCGGCGAGATATTGATCGGCCGCCGCACCATCCAACAGCCATTGGCGCGCCCTGGTGCCGGCGGCGACGGCCGCTTCGAACGCCTTGACCACGGTGCCGCAGCGATAGGGTACAGAGCGCAATTCGGCGACGGTCTGTTCCATCTCGGTGAGCAGCACCAGCAGGGTCTCGCCGTTATTGGCGAGTATCTTGCGGCCGACGAAATCCAGCGCCTGGATACCGGTGGTGCCCTCGTAGATGGGCAGGATGCGCGCATCGCGGTAGTGCTGGGCGGCACCCGTCTCTTCCGCATAACCCATGCCGCCATCGATCTGGATGCCGAGCGAGGTCAACTCCTGCGCCATTTCCGTCAACCAGCCCTTGACGATCGGGGTATAGAGCTCGAGCCGCGCAAAGTGGCGGGCAGACATGGCCGGATCGGTCGCATACAGCGCCCGGTCGGCCTCGGCCGCCGCCACCAGCGCGAGCACGCGCATCGCCTCGATGCAGCTCTTCATTGTCATCAACATGCGTCGCACATCGGGGAATTCGATGATGGGGATACGTGAGCCGTCACACCGGGTCCCCTGCAGCCGGTCTTTGGCATATTGCAGGGCCTCCTGATAGGCACGCTCGGAGATGGCAAATCCCTGCAGGCCAACCGATTGGCGGGCGTGGTTCATCATCGTGAACATGTACGCCAGGCCTCTGTTGGGTTCGCCCACCAGGAAGCCGACGGCGTGGGTGAACTCCATGAGACAGGTCGGACTGGCGTGGATACCGAGCTTATGCTCCAGCGACAGGCAGGCAACCGCGTTGCGCTCACCCGGCTCGCCCTTGGCGTCGAGTAGAAACTTAGGCACGATAAAAAGTGAAATGCCCTTTACACCGGGGGTACATCGGGCAGTCGGGCCAGCACCAGGTGCACGATGTTATCGGTCATCCCGTGGTCACCCCAGGTGATGAACATCTTCTGCCCGGTGATCAGGTAGTGCTCGCCCGAGGGCTTGGCCTTGGCCTTGATGGCCGCCAGATCGGAGCCCGCGTCGGCCTCTGTGATATTCATGGTGCCGGTCCACTCGCCGGCGGCCATCTTGCGCAGATACAATGCCTTGAGGGCATCGCTGGCATGGTGGCCGATGGCTTTCATCGCACCCTGGCTCAACATGGGGCACAGGGCGAAGGCCATATTGGCAGAGTGCCAGATCTCGTTCACCGCGGTACCCAGGCAATTTGGCAGGTTCTGGCCCCAAAAATCCTCCGCGACCGTCAGCGACAGCCAACCGGCATTGGCGAACTGGCGATAGGCATCCTTGAATCCGGAGTTTTCCTTCACGCTTTGGGCGCCCATCTTGGCGCCCTCCCGGTCTCCCACCCGATTCAGCGGTACCAGCACCTCGCTGCTCAGCCTGCCGGCCTCCGCGAGAATCGTCTCCGCCAGATCGGCATTGATCTCGTCATGGCCTGCCACTGTGCAGAGGCCATCGAAATCAACCACCTTGCGCAGGACGAAATCCACGTCCTAATAGGGGTGCAAATAGCTCATGCTCTAATTCCTGCTCAAATACTGTCAATCAACTCGGGCAACGTGGTACACAGATCCGCGACCAGCCCATAATCCGCAACCTGGAAAATCGGGGCCTCGGCATCGCTGTTGATGGCGGCAATGACCTTGGACTCCTTCATGCCGGCAAGATGCTGTATAGCGCCGGAGACTCCCACGGCGATATAGAGATCGGGTGCCACGACCTTGCCGGTCTGTCCGATTTGCAGATCATTGGCCACATAGCCTGCGTCCACCGCCGCGCGGGTCGCGCCCACCGCAGCACCGAGCTTGTCGGCCAGGCGATAGAGCAGCGCGAAATTCTCCGCCGAACCAAGCCCGCGGCCACCGGATACGACGATGCGCGCCGAGGTGAGTTCCGGCCGATCGGATTCGACCAGCGATTCACTGACGAAGCGCGTTCCCACCGCTTCGAATACCTGCGACACGGGCGTGATGGCGGCGTTGCCGCCGGTCGTCGCCACGGCGGGAAAGCCGGTGACGCGTACCGTCGCCACGATTATCGGGTCCTGGACCTGGACGGTGGCGATGGCGTTGCTGGCATAGATGGGGCGCCGGAAGCTGTCGGGGCCGAGCACCGAGGTCACGTCCGACACCTGGTTTACCCCCAGGAGCGCTGCCACCCGCGGCAGAAAATTCTTGCCGGTGGTGGTGGCGGGGGCAAGATATAGTGTTGGCCGGGGGCCAGGGCCACGACCAGGCGGGCGATATTCTCGGCCAACTGGTGCGCATAGGCCGGGGTGTCCGCCAGCAGCACGGTTCGCACCCCGGGGATGGCGGCAACGGCGGCGGCCACTGCCTGGCAGCCGCTGCCGGCGACCAATACATCGAGGTCGCCGCCGATTTGATTCGCCGCCGCCAGGGTATACAGGGTGGCCGACTTCAGGTGGTGATTGTCGTGTTCAGCGATAACGAGAATACTCATGGCCTGCTCTCCTATAACACCCGGGCCTAATTTTTCAGGCAGTCGACCAGCGCCGTCACCGAATCGACCTTGATGCCGCCGCGTCGTTCCGCCGGGGGTGTGACTCCCATGAGTCTAACACCGGTGCCGAGGGTGACCGCGAGTTCCGCCGGACTGGTCGTCGCCAGTGGTTTGCGTTTGGCTTTCATGATGTCGGGCAGTTTGATGTACCGCGGCGTATTCAAGCGCAGGTCCGCGGTGACGACCGCGGGCAGCGTCAGCACTAGCGTTTGCAGCCCGCCGTCGATCTCACGCGTCACCTCCACTTCAGCCCCCTTGACCTCGAGTTTCGAGGCAAAGGTGCCCTGGGGCCAGTCGAGCAATGCGGCCAGCATCTAGCCGGTCTGGTTATTGTCCGTGTCGATGGCCTGCTTGCCTAGCAGCACCAGCCCCGGCTGCTCGTCGCGCACCACCTGTGCCAGCAGACGCGCAATCGCAAGACCGCTCAACTCGGTATCCTCCGTCTCCACCCAGATGCCACGATCCGCACCCGCGGCCAGGGCTGAGCGGATCTGCTCCTGTACCGCCTTGGGGCCGATAGATACCACCACGACCTCGTCGGCGATCTCGCAGAAGGGATTGATGGACATCTTGACATTTGCGAGATCGATATTACTGTTGTCAGCCCGGACCCGCACCTTGACGTTGCAGTCAATGACGCGCTTAACGGCTACCAGTACCTTCATGCTCAAACCTCCGGGGTCGCGAGCTGGCGCAAGAGATATTTCTGGGGCTTGCCGGTCGAGGTCCGCGGCAAGGTCTGAAGCATGACCACCTTCGGCACCTTGAAGTGCGCCAGGCGCTCCCGGCAATACGCAATGACTTCCGCTTCGGTCGGAACCGTTTAGCTCCCCCTGGTTGCCAAGTAGCCGTAGCGGGTCGCCCCGATCAGATGGCTGGCGAGGGCAACGATGGTGCTTGAAGTTCTTGGCGCCGCTGGCGGATCACCTCTGCCAGAGACGGCCAGGGCGAGACGGGGCATTTGCGACAGGTCTCGATGATGCTGGCCAAGTGGGCGAAGGTGCGGATGCCCTGCGCGGTGCGGGTCCCCCATGCCGATGCGGCGTGCGATGACCCAGTGGCGCCGGGCGCGCCCGGCCTCGTTGTTGGTCAACGGTAGCTCCGGATGGTCGAGCGCCATCCAGAAGGTGTTCCAGTCGTTGAGCAACTCGCGCGCCAGCGCACGCGCACGCATCTTCGCATGTGGCGCATTGACCTAACGCAGGCACTCATCCAGCAGGGCGTTGAGCATCGGCGTATGCCGTGCACGCAAC
>JADNEJ010000598.1 GCA_016292295.1 Candidatus Thiodictyon intracellulare | reverse complement strand
GCGACAACGCTCGCTACTACCGCTCCAAAGCGGTTCAAGATTACATCAAGGATTCTCGCATCAAGCTTGTTTTTCTTCCGCCTTATGCGCCAAATTTGAATCTTATTGAGCGGCTATCGAAATTCTTTAAGAAAAAAGTTCTGTATAATAAGTATTACGAATCATTTGACTGGTTTCGCAAAGCCTGCGCAGATTTCTTCAGCACCCCGGGTGAGTACTAGGGCGACTTGCGCTCCTTGCTGACGGAGAATTTTGAAATAACCGGTCAGTGAGGAAACCGAAAATTTGGCATTAGCTGAGTATAGAGGGCCCAGACGACCTGCTCATGGGCGGACAGGTCCCGGTAGATGGCATTGAGCTGGACATGGTTCTTGGCCTCAAAGGTGACGGTCACCGCGAGCCATTTGCCGCCGCTGCTGACGCGGGCGGCGACGGCCGTCTCATCGAGGTCCGGGCATGACGGCGCATGATCGGGAGCACCACGGACTGGAAGTCCCCATCGGCCCGCCCCGTCGCCTTGATGGCGTAGCGGCAGGGAAAGTACCGGGCCTTCTCCTTGGCGGCGTTGAGCGCCCAGAGCGAGGGCTTAGCCACGGCCGCAGCGCACACGCCCCTTGTAGTCCTGATAGAGGGCGTCCATGCGTCGCCACAGGGGCCCCGGCACGCCGCCCCCTACGGGGACGACATCCAGACGGGTGACCGGCAGGACCTCGCAGGTGGAACCGGTGATCCAGATCTCGTCCGCCGACGTCAGTTCTCCCATAGGGGTGCACCGCTCCAAGGCGCAGATACCGTGGTCACTGGCCAATTTCATTATCAGTTACATGGTAATGCTGGGCGGGATCAGGTGTCCCCGGGGCGGGGTGATGATCTCGTCGCCCAGGACCACGAACACGTTGGCGAACGACGCCTCGGTCACCATGCCGTCGCGCAGCAGGATGGCCTCCAGGGCGCCCTCGTTCGCGGCCTCGCGGCGCATCATCACGGCGGACAGGAGCGAGATGGCCTTGATCTCGCAACGGTGCCAGCGGATGTCCGGGCGGGTGATGCAGGCCACGCCCCGGGCAGCGACCTCCAGGTCGCGAGGGACGCTGGGCCTGGCACACGCGAAGACCGTCGGGGCACAGGTAATCGAGCTGCGACGCGGCGCCGCGCCGCGGGTTACCTGGAGATAGACGGATTGATCGAGTGCCGTGGCTGGACCGAGCAGGTGGGTCAGCATCGCTTCCCACTGCTCCCGGCCCAGGGGGCTGTCCAACCGGCTATCGCCGACAGGCCGTCGTCGAGCTGGTCCAGATGCTGCTCCAGGCGCAGAAAGTGCCCGCCGTAACTGGGGATGATCTCGTAGACGCCGTCGCCGAACACGAAGCCGCGATCCATCACCGAAACCCGACCCTGTTCCTCCGGCAGGAAGGCGCCGTTGAGATAGATCTCGCTCATGGCGTGCCGATTTGGATCAAAACCACTGCCAAACCGTGTCTCTGGTCCGCTGCCAGAGATTGCCCTCGGTCACGTCCTGGAGTGCCACCAGGGGCACCCGCGAGACCTCGGTACCGGCGAGGAAAACGACGATGTCACCGACCCGCGCACCTCGAGCGATGGGGGCGGTCAGGGTCTGGGCCTTGTCCAGGCGGGGGCTGAGATCCGCGTAGCGCCCGCGCGGGATGGTCGCGTAGACATCCCGGCCCGGGCCGACCGGCAGTTCCTTCAGATCACCCTTCCAGACCCGCAGGTTCTCCAGCGGCTTGTCGGCCGGATAGAGCAGGTGACTCTCGAAGAAGCGAAAGCCGTAGTTCAGGAGTTCCAAACTGGCGACCGCGCGCGCCTCCGGGTTTTTGGCGCCCAGCACCACGGACACCAGGCGCATCTCGTCGCGTCTGGCGGAGGCGACCAGGCAGTAACCGGCGTTCTCGGTGTATCCGGTCTTGACGCCATCGACGGTTGAGTCCCGCCACAGCAGGCGGTTGCGGTTCTGCTGCTTGATGCCGTTGTATTCGTACTCCTTGGTCCCGTCCCACTCATAGAATTTTGGGAACTCGCGGATCAGGGCGGCGGTCACCCGGGCGATATCCCGGGCAGTGGTGTAGTGATTGGGGTCCGGCAGGCCGGTGACATTGACGAAGTGCGAGTTGGTCATGCCCAGGCGCTGGGCATTGGTGTTCATCAGCTCGGCGAACACCTGCTCGCTGCCCGCCACGTGCTCGGCCAGGGCGACGCTCGCATCGTTGCCGGACTGGATGATCATGCCCTTGAGCAGTTCCTCCAGGAAAACCTGTTTGCCCACCTCGACGAACATCTTGGAACCGCCGGTCTTCCAGGCGTTTTCGCTGATCAGAACCGGGTCGGTCAGGTGCACATGCTCGGCGAGCAACTCGCGATAGATCGTGTAGCCGGTCATGATCTTGGTCAGGCTCGCCGGCTCCAGACGCTCGTCGGCCTTGGACTCGGCCAGCACCGCCCCGGTATTGAAGTCGATCAGGAGATAGCCCTTGGCATCCACCACGGGAGGCGACGGGACGGCCTGGGACGCGGCGGGGACAGCCGCGGTCGGGGGTGCGGACGGCGCGGCCTGGGGCGGCGCCGGAGGGCGGACCGAGGCAGCGGCCGGTACGGCCTGCGCCGGCGGCGGCGTGTACGCCGGAGTCGGCGGGGTTGCTGGGGCGGCCGGCGCCGCCGCGACCCTCAGGTTCAGGGGCAGCAGGACGGACAGGCACAGGACAAGCAGCGCGGGTTGCAACTTCATGGGGCGTAACCGGAGATCTGGGTAGCAGTCGAAAGACAGTGCCGATTCTACCCGTCCGCCGGGGGTTTGGCATCAACCACGCCGGGAACTCAAGGTGTAGGGTGGATAAGCGTAGCGCATCCACCAACAACCTTGGACTTCGCTCGGCGGCCGAATCAGTTCCAAGTCAGCCGCGGCGCCTCGCTGACGCCCAAGGCCGCGAGTTTGACGGACAGCCGCCGCACGTCATTCTCAGAACCCAGGGGGCCGACCCGGACTTTGTACAGTTCGGACGCACCCGCCGCGATCCGCTGCACGCGCACTTGTTCGGCCAGTTGGGGGCTAAGACGCTCGCGCAGACGCTCGGCGTTGCGCGGGTCCCCGAAGGCACCGACCTGGAGGAACAGCACCGGCCCAGGCCCCGCGGTATCGGCCGCACCGCCCGCTCCATTGGTCGCGGCGCCGGTATCCCGAGCGCGCGCCGCCAGGATCGCCGCCCCCGTGGCCGTGTTCGGCCGCGGGGGCGGCGCGGGTGCCGGTACAGCCGCTGCAACTGCAAAGGGCCCGGGCGTCGGCTCGGCATCCACCGCGGCGAACGCCGCCGTCGCGGCCCGTTCACGCGCCTCCGCGGGTCTGGCCGGGGCGCGCGGGGGTGGCGCCGGCCCCCAGTTCGCAATCGCCAATGAGCGAGCGATGGCGTCGCCACTCGCCCGATCCGGCCGGTCCGCCGGAAAGCGCACCGGCGCCGCCGCGGCGACGAACGCCGGATCGGCTCCAAACCCAGCGCCCGCGGCTGGGGCTGGCACTGCACCCGGGTTAGCGGGATCGATCCCCCGGATCTCCACCGTGGCCGTCCCCTTCGGGAAGACCCCGATCTTGGTGGCGGCGGCATAGGACAGGTCGATAACCCGGGTGGAGTGGAAAGGTCCGCGGTCGTTGATGCGCACGATCGCGCTGCGCCCGTTCTCCAGGTTGGTAACGCGGGCGTAGCTGGGCAGGGGCAGGCTCTTGTGGGCGGCGGTCATACCGTACATGTCGTAGCGCTCGCCGGAGCTGGTCCGGTGGCCATTGAACTGCTTCCCGTACCAGGAGGCCAACCCGTGTTCCACATGGCCGTGGCTGTCTTGTTTGGTACGGTAGACCTTGCCAAGGACCGAGTAGCTGGCCATGTTCCCGTACTTGGACCTGGGCTCCACGCGGGGCACCGCGTCAGGAATCGCACCGGGATCGAGGCGGCGGTAGTCGGGGCCGCCATCGGCGTCGCGGGAGCCCTGGCCGGCGCAGCCAGCCAACAGCAGCAGCAACGCCGGCAGGATCAAGGCACCGACAGCGCAGGCGTCCCGCTCGCGGGTTCCCCGCTCGGCGGGCGGGACGCCCGCGCTCCCAGGCGGCGGGGCTTGATGAGGCTCAGTGTGCACATTCATCGGTCGGTTCCCCCCGTAGGCATAGGGTGCGCCGTACCTACCTTGAGCGGCAGCGGTTGACCGCAACGGTGTGGGTTGCGGCGGCCGCCATGGTGCGCACGGCGCACCCTACGCGATATTTTACCTTCAGTATATCCGCAAACTTTATAAATACAAAGCTATTTGCGATGGGTCTGAATCCCCATGAGGATGCCGAAACCAACCATCAGAGTGACCATGGAGGTGCCGCCGTAGCTAACCAGGGGCAGCGGGACCCCCACCACCGGGAGCAGGCCCGTGACCATCCCGGCGTTGGCGAAGACATAGACGAAGAACACCAGCGACAGACCGCCGGCCAGCAGCTTGCCGTAGGTGCCCGGGGCCTGCACCGCGATGCGCAGCCCGCGGTAGATGATGAAGAGGTAGAGGGCCAGCAGCACCAGGATGCCGGTTAGTCCAAACTCCTCCCCGATCACCGCGAAGATGAAGTCCGTGTGGCGCTCCGGCAGGAACTCCAGGTGCGACTGGGTGCCGTTCAACCACCCCTTGCCGTGCAGCCCGCCGGAGCCGATGGCGATCTGGGATTGGATGATATGGTAACCGGTGCCCAGCGGGTCGGACGCCGGGTCCAGGAAGGCGAGTACACGCTGGCGCTGGTAGTCGCGCATGTGATACCATAAGAACGGCGCCAGGGCCGCGGCGGCGGCGCCGACCATCAGGATGACCCGCCAACTCAAGCCCCCGATGAAGAGCACCGTGATCCCGGCACCGGCGACCAGGATCGCGGTGCCCAGATCGGGCTGTTTGGCGATCAGAACCACCGGGATCAGGATCAGCAGCGTGGCCGCGAACACCCGCGGCAGGCGCGGCGGCAGAGGCCGGTCTGCCAGCGCCCAGGCAACCGTCATGGGGACCGCGAGCTTCAGCAGCTCGGAGGGCTGAAAGCGCATCGAGCCAAGCGCGAGCCAGCGCTGGGCGCCCTTGCCTACGTCACCGACCAGGAGCACCGCCACCAGCATCAGGACCCCCGATACATAGAGCGGCAGTGACCAGCGTCGCAGTTGGTAGGGGGGAACCTGGGCCACGGCGAACATCAGGCCGAAGGCCAGAATGAGCCGCACCAACTGGCGCTCCACCCCGCCAAGGTCGCGGTCCATGGCACTGAACAGCACCGCCAGACCAAAGGCACAGAGGAGCAGTAACCCCGCCAGCAGCGGGGCATCAATGTGCATACGCGTCAACACCCCGGAGTCACCCGGGTCCGACAACTGGTGCAACCCCTGGGAGATGGGCCTAATCGCCATCGGCGACCCCCGGATCGGCGATCAGTGTGGAGCCGCCGAGCCAAGCATCCATGACCTTGCGCGCCACCGGCGCCGCCACCGTGCCCCCGTGTCCGCCGTTCTCCACGATCACCGCCACCGCGATCCGCGGGTCGTCCGCCGGGGCGAAGGCGACGAACAGCGCATGGTCGCGCATCTTCTCGGTGAGCCGAGCGGCGTTGTAGGTCTGGTTCTTGCCCAGGGTGAAGACCTGGGCGGTACCGGTCTTGCCGGCGATGCGGTAGTCCCGGCTGCGGATCCCCTTGGCCGTCCCGCGCGGGCTCTCCACCACCTGGGTCATGGCGTGGATGACCTGATCCCACTGGGTCGCATCGCCCGCGGCGACTCTGCGGGAGAAGACCGGCAACTCCTCCGCTCGGGGCGCGCCCGGCACCTGCGCGGCGCGTGCCACCCGGGGCGCGAAGAAATGACCGTGATTGGCCAGGGTGGCCGTGGCCACCGCGAGCTGCAGGGGGGTGGCCAGAAAGGCGCCCTGACCGATGCCGACGATCAGGGTCTCGCCGGGATACCAGAGCTGCTTGCGCACCTGCTCCTTCCACTCTTTGGAGGGCACTAGCCCGCCCAACTCCCCGGTCACGTCGATGCCG
The DNA here is from genome assembly GCA_016292295.1 of Candidatus Thiodictyon intracellulare. Lineage (GTDB taxonomy): Bacteria > Pseudomonadota > Gammaproteobacteria > Chromatiales > Chromatiaceae > Thiodictyon > Thiodictyon intracellulare. The sequence goes on along the minus strand of JADNEJ010000598.1, from coordinate 4,689 downwards.
GTGCGGCCGCCAAACCCGAACTCGCCCAGGTAGTGCTTGAGCCGCTCGATCCCCAGTTCGTGGGCCAGATCATAGAAATAGACGTCACACGACTGCACCAGCGCGGCCTCCAGCGTCACCGCCCCGTGCCCGCCGCGCCGCCAGCAGCGATAGCTGTGACTCTGACCGAGCAGCCGGTAGGAGCCCGGGCAATAGGTGCTCTTGTGGGCAGTGGTCACCCCCGCGGCGAGCCCGGCGAATCCAACGAAGGGCTTGACGGTGGACCCCGGGGGATACTGACCGCGCACCGCGCGATTGTACAGCGGCTTATCCGGTGAGTACAGCAGGGCGTGATAGTCCGCCCCGCCGATGCCCTCGACGAAGGGGTTGGGATCGAAACTCGGCTTGCTCACCAGGGCCAGCACGCCGCCGGTGCGCGGATCGATGGCCACCACCGCACCGCGGTTGTCACCCAGGGCCTCGGTGGCCACGCGCTGCAGGGCGATATCCAGGACCAGGTGCAGATCCTGCCCGGCGACCGGGGACTTGGCCTCGAGCGTTCGCAACACCCGGCCGCGCGCGTTCACCTCCACCTGCTGGTAACCAGCCTGTCCGTGCAGGAGTCCCTCATGGGCCTTCTCCACCCCGCCCTTGCCGATAAAGTGGGTACCGGCATAGGCACTGGCGTCGATGTGGTCCATCTCCTCCTCGTTGATGCGCCCGACATAGCCCAGGACGTGAGCGGTGAGTTCCCCCTGCGGATAGCTGCGGATCAACTCGGCGCGCACGTCCACGCCGGGGAAGCGGTAGCTGTCGAGTGAAAAGCGGGCCACCTCCTCTGGGCTCAGATTCAGTCGCAGGGGCACGCCCTGGAAGCGCACCCGCTGACCCTTGAGACGCTCGAAACGCTCCCGGTCCTTATCATCGATGCGGATGATCCCCGCCAGGGCACTGATGGTCGCGGACAGGTTCTCGACCTTTTCGACGGTGATCTCCAGCGAAAAAGAGGGGTGATTATCGGCCAGGACCACACCCTTGGCGTCATAGATGAGACCGCGACTGGGCGGGACCGGCTGGACCTTCACTCGGTTGTCCTGGGACAGCACGGAGAAGTGCTCGTGGTCGGTGATCTGCAGGTGCGCGAGCCGCACCACGACCAACGACAGCGCAACCAAGACCACGACGGCGGCAACGACGGCGCGCGCCCCCACCAGCCGCGCCTCGCGCTGCCGATCCGCCAGATTGGAGTCCAGGCGCGGCACTCAGAAGAGTCCGGCCCGCCGGCCCAGATCGCGCAGCACCGCGAAGACCCAGGGCCACAGCAAGGCACCCAGGAAGGTCGGCGCCCAGTAGACCAAGGTGGGGGTCGGCTGACCAGTGGCCCCCAGCACCCACAGGTACAGGAGCCGCTCCACCAACAGCAACAACCAGACGAACAGGGTCTGTTGCCACAGGGGGAAGGTGCGCACCCGCTGATGCAACTCCACCACTACGTAAGCGATCACCGCGAGCCCCAGGGCGTGATGGCCAAGTAGGGCGCCGGTGGTCACATCGAGCACCAACCCGGCCGCGAAGGCGGAAAAGACCCCCACCCGTTCGGGCAGGGTCAAGCACCAAAAGATCAGGGTCAGGGCCACCCAGGGAGGGCGGAAGTCCTCGATCCAGACGGGCATAGGCAGGATATTCAAGAACAGCGCCACGAGCAGACTCCCCCATACCGCCATGCCGGCGCCCCGCCGCGCCTCGCTCATGGCAGGCGCTCCGCCGCCGGTGGCCGCACGCCGGACGCGGCGCCGCTCAGGGCGTCCTGACGCTGGTCGGGGCTCAGCGTCCAGACCAGCAGGACCTCCCAGCTGCGGTCGAGCCGCGCCGTGGGTTCCGCCTTCACCGTAGTGAAGGGATTATCCGGCGCGTGCTCAACCGAGGTCACCCGCGCCACCGGATAGCCCGGCGGGAAACGCCCGCCCATCCCGGAGGTCACCAACAGGTCGCCGACCTGGATATCAGCGTTCTTCGGGATGTACAGCAGGTCCAACTCATGGCCCAGCCCGGACCCGGCCGCGATGCTGCGCAGCCCGTTGCGATTGACCTGTACCGGCAGAGCGTGGTCCGAGTCGGTGATCAGCAGGACCGTGGCGGAAAAGGGGTTGGTCTGGATCACCTGCCCCATGACCGCGTTGGCGTCCAGGACCGGCTGCCCGACGAAGACCCCGGAGTTGCTGCCCTTGTTGATCAGGACCTGTCGGCGACACTCAGCGAGATACACGGCCAGGATCTCCGCGATCAGGACCCGCTCACCGATCTTGAAGGAGGACCCGAGCAGGTCGCGCAGGCGCATGTTCTCCGCCTCCAGCGATGCGAGTTGCTGGGAGCGCGCGCTTAAGATCAGGTTCTCGCGGCGCAGGCCGTCATTCTGGTCGTGCAACTGCCGCGCGTCCGCCAGCCGGTCCTGCGCCTCGCGGGCATAGTGCACCGGCAGGTCCGCCAACAATTGCAGCGGATAAACCAGCACCGTCAGGGCCGAACGCAGGACGCCCAGGTGCCGGTCGCGGTGATCCGCCACGATCAGCCCGATCGCTAGGATCACCGCCAGGATTACCCGGGAGCTGGGGGACGGCCCATGTAGGAACAGGGGTTTGATGGCGGTGCCCCTCGGGCAGGCAGTGAAAACTCAGGGGCGCGGCACGGGTGTAGACAACATAGCGCCACGACAAAGCGACCAAGAAGTCTTAGAGTGGATAAGGCGCGCGGGACGGCGTCGCTGACCAGAGACGGCGCCGCGACGCGCCGCATCCACCCTACTCGGTCGAGAAGAGGTCCAGCTCGCGGGTATCGAGCATGTCCAAGGCCTTGCCGCCGCCGCGGGCGACGCAAGTCAGGGGGTCCTGCGCCACCACCACCGGCAGCCCGGTCTCCTCCTCGATCAGGCGGCCGAAGTCCCGGAGCAGGGCGCCGCCGCCGGTCAGCACGATGCCTCGCTCCGCCACGTCCGAGCCCAGCTCCGGCGGGGTCTGCTCCAGGGCCGACTTGACCGCGCCGACGATGCCCGACAGGGGCTCCTGGAGCGACTCCAGGATCTCGTTGCTGTTGAGCGTGAAGCTGCGCGGTATGCCCTCGGCGAGGTTACGCCCGCGCACCTCGATCTCCAACACCTCGTTGCCCGGGAAGGCGGATCCGATGGCGTGCTTGATGCGTTCAGCCGTTGCTACACCGATCAGGGTGCCGTAGTTGCGGCGCACATAGTTGATAATCGCATCGTCGAAGGTATCGCCGCCGATCCGCACCGAGTTGGAATAGACGATGCCGTTCAACGAGATCACCGCTACCTCCGAGGTCCCGCCGCCGATGTCGATCACCATGGAGCCGCGCGCCTCGCCCACCGGCAGCCCGGCCCCGATAGCGGCCGCCATCGGCTCCTCAATCAGATAAACCTCGCGCGCGCCCGCCCCGGCCGCGGACTCCTTAATCGCGCGCCGCTCCACCTGGGTCGAGCCGGAGGGCACACAGATCAGCACCCGCGGGCTCGGGCGGACCATGCGCGTCTCGTGTACTTTGTGGATAAAGAACTGGAGCATTTTCTCGGTGACGGTGAAGTCCGCGATCACCCCATCCTTCATTGGGCGGATGGCGGTGATGTTCTGAGGCGTGCGCCCGAGCATCGCCTTGGCCTCCTCCCCCACCGCCACCACCGTCTTGGGTCCCCCGGCACGCTTCTGGCGGATCGCCACCACCGAGGGCTCATTGAGCACGATGCCCTGGCCGCGCACATGGATCAGGGTGTTTGCGGTCCCCAGGTCGATCGCCAGTTCGGTGGAAAAAATTCCACGAAAACGTCTGAAAAACATCAGGTTTTTACCTTACCTTGAAGAAACGGGGCACAGCACCCGATCGACCCGGGGGCCGGGGTGCATCCGTTGGGGTCCGCTGGGGAGTCCATCAGAAAAGAGGGCAGTAATCTAACAACCTAGTGCGCACTCGGCAAGGCGAGGCGCCCCGGGGTCCGGGACCCGGCCCGACCGCCGCGCTCCGGGACGGGGTTTTCAACCCCGTTCCTAAACGTTTTCCTCCGGTCGCTTGCCGGCCCCTGATCTCGCGGCGAGCGCAGCCGAGCACTGGGCGACGCGCTCTGGGCCCAGCACGCCCCACCCAGGGCTAGACCCGTGCCTCGGCGATGACCTCCGCGATTTGGGGTCGGCGACCGGGAAGGACGCTGTCCGGGAGGTATTTGTGGTGCGGGAAGCTGGGGAGTCCTAGAAAGTGCAGAGTGCTGTCGTAGCAAAAGACGAAGGCCTGGTCGGGACCCTAGCAATGGTAGCAATAGTCCAGATGGCACAGGCGTTCGCCCTCCGCTGTCACGGCCTCGTTGATCTCCAACAGCCGGCCGTTCGCCAAGCGTATGCGGAGATTGGCGCGGCGCCCGGTCAAGAGCTCCGCCCGATACGCTTCCACCCGATCTTCTGGCAGGGCATTGAGGGCAGCATCGACGCCGTGCAGATAATCGCCGATCAGCCTATACGGCCTCATGCAACCGCTCATCCAAGTGCGCGCAGGGCCATGAAATAACGGTAATCGTTGGCCCAATCGACCGTGTGGGCGTCGTCGCCCAGCTCACCCCTGAGATAGCGGGAAAAAAATTCGTCGGAGTCGATCCCGGCGGCCTTGATCATAACTCCGCCCACGCCCGTCACGCCGCCACCAGCGTCAGAGCAG
>JADNEJ010000447.1 GCA_016292295.1 Candidatus Thiodictyon intracellulare | reverse complement strand
CAGTCCCGCACCGACAGCGGCAGGAGCAAGTCAGTGTCGCGGTCCATCGGGTGGAGGGTGGAAGCGGCGCATCGGCAGTAGCACTCCGGCCATCGGGGTTGATCCAGACAGTGTACCGGACCCGCCGCCCCGACAGGGCCCCGAAGTCCGACAGGTTGCTAATGATACGTTACCGCAGACTACTGAGACGCCGACGGTCATACCAGGGTCAAAAACCACGCACGGCGGCTTTAAATTAGACAGAATTAACAGGATTTTCCAGAATTAACAGGAAAATAACGCCATGGCCGAGGCGACAATAATCCTGTAAATCCTGCAAGATACTGTTAATTCTGTCTATTTATTCTCAGGCGGTCGCAATGCCGCCGGACAGCCGTAGGGTCCGCTGTGAGAACCAGCGACCGCGCGGCTGCGCTTGCGGCGGCCGAGATGATGATCCAGGCCGCCGCCGAACACGGCGGAACGGCTCAGTGCAGATAGGCCTTGGAGTCGCTGTAGATCAGGTCTTCCATCCGGGTGAAGGCGGCCTCCAGGCCTGGCCGGTTCAGCAGCACCAGCAGGACCACCCACTTGAGTTCGTCCACGCCGACCCAGGGGTGATCGATCGCCAGGGCGCGCTCGACCACCAACTCGCGACTGCTCGGGTCGAGAATGCCGATCTGCTCCAGGAACAGCAGAAAGCCGCGGCCCTTCCGATCCAGCTTGTCGCACTCATCGTCGGTGTAGATGCGGATGGAACTCACCGCGTGGCCGTGCGATACCGGGGCCTCGGCACCGGCCGCCAGTTCATCGAGCCAGTGCAGGGCCTTGGCGACCTCGCTCGCACTGAATCCGGCCTCGGTAAGTTCGTTCTCCAACTCATCCTGATCGGTCGGGGGCTGGCACTCCCCGTCCATATAGTGTTCAAACAGGTAGATCAGAACATCGATCATGCTGTCATCCATCAGAACCTCTTGCGCGGCGCCAGTCCGTGGGCTGGCTGAAACGGCGGCCGTCAGGCCCGAGAACGGCAGTAGCGACCGCCAGGACAGGATGATACATGACCGCCCAACTCCAACACCAACAGCATGGAGGAGACGGTTGCTGCGAGGAGCCCGGTGCGGCGAATCAATTCGTCCGGTGCGACCGGATCGAAGCCCAGGGCGGCGAACAACTACCGGTAGTCCGAGTTCAGCCCCACGGCGGCGGCGACCCCGTCCGGCGGCGGGTCGGACGAGCCGCCGCACGCGCTGGGCGCCGACCTGAGCGCTGCCAAGTGGCCGCGCAGTTGCGGTGCCAAAACCGCCAGGACCTCGACAGCCTCCTCCACCAGCACGGCGCCGTCGCGGATCAGGGCATGGCAGCCCCGCGCCAGCGGATCGCGGATGGAGCCCGGGACGGCACAGACCTCGCGACCCTGATCGCCGGCCTGCCGGGCCGTGATCAGCGAGCCGCTGCGCAGCGCCGCCTCGGTGACCAGGGTACCCAGAGAGAGCCCGGCGATGATGCGGTTGCGACGCGAAAAGTTGCGCGCGAGCGGTCCTTGGCCGGGGGCAAATTCGCTGACCAGCGCCCCTTGCCCCGCGATTCGCCGCGCCAGGTCCCGGTGGCCGGCCGGGTAGACCCGATCGGGTCCGGTGCCGAGCACCGCGATCGTCTTGCCGGTATCAAGTGCTCCCGCATGAGCCTCACCATCCACCCCGCTCGCCAAGCCACTGGTGATGACGAGCCCGCAAGCGGCCAGCTGGCGCGCGAGCTCTCACGTAATCTCGCGCCCCGCGGGGATCGGATTGCGGCTGCCGACGATAGCCACCTGGGGTTCGGCGAGGAGGTGCGAGTCGCCGCGCACGTACAGCAAAGTCGGCGGGTCGGCGATCTCCAAGAGCAGCGGAGGATAGCGTGGGTCGTCGCGGGCCAGGATTCAGGCGTCCGGCTGGCCCGCCTAGGCTCGCACCGACGCGATCCACTCAGGGTCCGGGCGCGCCAGCGCGTTGATCGTCGCAGGCTTGAGCCCCAGTTCGCCGAGCACCCCGGGGGCCGCCGCGAGCACCCCTTCGGGGCTGCCGAACCGCTCCACCAGATGGGCACAGGTACGGGGCCCAATCCCGGGTGCCGCCGTCAGGGTCAGCCAGGCGTCCAGGGAAGACACGGAAGCCCCGTGCACCCTTAAGCCGGCGGCAGGGCAATGCTGTCGCGGATGTGCATCGCCCGGTTGGCCTCCAAAATGATGGCGAAGCTCAGTCGCTCGAAGGTGCGGAACACCATCAGTAAACCTTATTTTTCAAATTGTTTAATGAAGGTCGAGCGCAGTGGACGGACATCGACCGTCTGCGGCAGCGGCGTGTTGGCACCCGGCTTATCGTGGCGCCAGGCGCGGATCTTCTCGTTGTCGCCGTACCAGAACTTGGTGGATAGCGGCGTCTCTTCCTTCCAGTTCCAGCTGAAGCCGCCTTGACGAACCTGGTCCACCTGCTTGGTCCCACCCTGGAAGACCTCGAACACATGACCGGGCTCGACCTGCTCCCGGGTCCCGGCGTTGATAATCACGATGTCATTCCGGCCGACCTGGGTGACACCGTTGAGTACCGCCAAGATCTGGGCGCGCAACTCGGCGGGTGCGGGCCGCGGAAAGAAGTTGCTGAGCGACTCGTCCAGGGAGGCCGGGATCACCCGGTCACCGATGGAGACATCGCGCTCAGAGCGCAACACCCGCAGCTTGGCCGGGTCGCCGGTGCGCTCCAACGCCACGCTGGCGACAAAGGTCGCAAAAAAGCCCAGGGTCTCGTTGGTTTTTGGGTCGCACAGGGCCTCCCCGGGGCGCAGAATCTGGAAGCGGTCATAGTCAACACTCTCGATGCACCGCACATAGACCGAGTCCCCGACGCCCGCGACGATATGTTCCCCGAGGAAGTCGACCACATAGGGGGCAGCATTGATCTGGTTGGACTCCGCCACGTAGGGCTGGCTGAGAAAGGGTTCGATGGCGGCGATGGAGATGGTCGGAATCGCCGCCTTCAGCGGCGACGAACGCACCCGGGGGCTGAGCTTCACCACCTGCATCCCGCCCTGGTGGCCGACCACCGTCGCGCCGCCGCGATCCACGTGCGGCCGTTGACCCTGGCGACCCGCAGGACGTCGCCCGGGTAGATCAGGTTCGTGTTGGCGACGTCGGCATTGGCCTGCCAGACCTCACGCCAGCGCCAGGGGTCACTCAGGAAGCGGGCCGCGATGCTCCACAGAGTATCGGCGGGGCGCACCGTGTAGGTATCCGGCACGTCGGGCAGGAGTTCGGCGGCGTACAGGGCGGGTATCGCCCCCAGCAGCGCCACCAGGATGACCCAGATGCATGGGCCGGCCGCAGTCCGGGGTGCAGTTCTGGGGCGGGAGTGCGCCGAAGCTGCGGCAGACGAACATTGAACGCATCGCTCCTCCCTCGGGGTCAATTCCTGATTCACTCGGCCCCATTGCGGGGTGTAGTATGGACCGGATAGTAGCGCATCGAACTGCGGCGCTTCCAGCGAACCGGCGAGAAAGCGCCGCCGCCCACGCACGCGGAGCATTCGTGCCGTGTAGCGTGAGTCCGTTTGCCCCACCTTGAGCCACCCACGGCGCCGTCACTTCCGATTACTCTACTCATGGCAAAGCTCGACATCCTCACCTTTCCCGATCCGCGTCTACGCCACCGCGCCGCCCCGGTGGCGCACGTTGATGCCACCGTCCGGCAGATCGTCGAGGACCTCTTCGAGACCATGTATGCCGCCCCGGGCATCGGGCTGGCGGCACCCCAGGTGGATATCCACCGGCAAATCATCGTCATCAATATCGCCGAGCAGAACGACCAGCCGCTGTGTTTCATCAACCCACGGATCCTGGAGCTGCGCGGGGAGGAACGGATCGACGAGGGCTGTTTGTCGGTCCCCGGGTTCTACGAACCGGTCACCCGCGCCGCGTCCGTGCGGGTAGCCGCCCTGGACCGGGACGGGCAGCCCTTCATCCTGGACGCCGATGGACTGCTCGCCGTCTGTATCCAGCATGAGATCGACCACCTGGAGGGGAAACTCTTCGTCGACCATATCTCGTCCCTGAAGCGTCAGCGCATTCGCCACAAACTCGAGCGCGACCACCGGAGCGGCAAGACGGCAGAACAGCCGCGGCGGCGGGTCATCTGAGTGCGCATCATCTTCGCCGGAACACCCGAGTTCGCCGTCCCAGGCCTTACGGCACTGATCAGTTCCGGCCATGACCTGGCAGCAGTCTACACCCAGCCGGATCGCCCGGCGGGGCGCGGGCGTAGGCTCCAGGCAAGCCCGGTCAAGCAGTTGGCCATGACCCATGGCATTGCGGTGCGCCAGCCCGAGTCGCTCAAGCGCGACCGGGCCGCCGTCGCCGCACTGCGCGACCTGAACGCGGACCTGATGGTGGTCATCGCTTATGGCTTGCTGCTACCGACCGGCGTGTTGCGCGCCCCGCGTCTGGGCTGCCTCAACGTTCACGCCTCACTCCTGCCGCGCTGGCGCGGGGCGGCCCCGATCCAGCGCGCCCTGCTGGCCGGTGATCCGCACAGCGGCGTCTGCATCATGGGGATGGAAGCGGGTCTGGACACCGGGTCCGTTTACCATCGGATCAGTATCCCCCTGGATCCTCGCGAAACCGGCGGGGGACTGCACGACAAGCTCGCCGCCTTGGGCGCCTGCGCACTCTTGGAGGCCCTGCCGGGGATCAACGACGGCTCTCGCGCCGCCGCGCCCCAGGACCCGGCGCTCGCGACCTACGCCCACAAACTCAGCAAAGAGGAATCGACCATCGACTGGAACCAAGGCGCCGCAACCATCGAACGCCAGGTGCGCGCCTTCGACCCCTGGCCCGTGGCCCAGACTCGCTTACACGACCAATCCTTGCGGATCTGGTCGGCACAGGTCGCCGACGCGCCGACCACCGGGTTCGCCCCGGGGACCGTGGTTAGCGCCGACCGCACGGGCATCCGAGTGGCAACCGGCGCCGGACTCCTCACCATCACCCGCCTGCAACTGCCCGGCAAGCGCCCGATGGACGCCGCGGATTTCCTCAACGCCCGACCGCTGCAGGGTGTGTGTTTTGGCTGAGTGCGGACCCAAAGACCCCGTGGAGCGCCCACGCCGCGCCGTGCTGCCGCCCGGCCCACGTGAGGGCACTGCCACCGAAAATCCCTGGGGCCGGGCGAAACTGGCCCCGGAGCGCGGCCGTGGGCACCCCGCTGTGACCGGGCTAGCCCTGCGGGACCGCACCGGACCGCCCCGAGGCAGGCCCCGCCCTGATGCCCGCGCCGAACGCGGCGAATCGCCCGCCTGTGGCCAGTCCGACACGCCGCGACAACCCGGGGCGGACTCCCGCGCCGCCGCGGCGCTTGCGATCCACCGCGTACGCGACCGCGGCCAATCGCTCACGCGGGTCCTCAACCAGTCCGTCCTGCCCCGCCCCCCGGTGGATCGCGCCCTCACCCAGGAGCTGATTTACGGCACCCTGCGAGTTCTGCCGCGACTGGAGGCCCTGGTTGGCATCCTGCTGCACCACCCGGTCAAGCCGGCTGACCGCGACCTGGAGGCCCTGATATTGGTCGGGCTCTACCAGCTCACCGTGCTGGGTACGCCCCCCCACGCGGCGGTCGCTGCCACCGTGGAGGCCGTGCGCCTACTCGGCAAGCCGGAGAAGACCGGTCTGATCAACGCCCTGTTGCGGCGCTTCCTGCGGGAACGCGAGACCCTGCTGGCGCAGGCCGACGAATTGCCGAGCGCTCGCTGGCTGTTTCCGGAATGGCTACTTACTGCGCTGCGTCGCGACTGGCCACAGGACTGGGATGACATCGTTGCGGCCGGCAACGAGCGCTCACCCATGAGCCTGCGCGTCAACGTCACGCGCACGAACAGGTTGGCCTACGCCGGGCTGCTGGCGGCGGCGGGGATCACCGCCCGCCCCATCCCGGACACCGAGGCCGGACTGATGCTCGATCACCCGGTGCCGGCCCAAACCCTGCCCGGCTTCGACGCGGGCTTGGTCTCGGTCCAAGACGGCGGCGCTCAATTCGCCGCCCAGCTCCTCGACGCCCGGCCCGGGCAGCGGGTGCTCGACGCCTGCGCCGCCCCCGGCGGCAAGACCGCCCACCTCCTGGAGCGCGCCGGAGGGGAACTGGAACTGGTCGCGGTCGACTCCGCGGCGGCGCGCCTCGACACTCTGCGCGAGAATCTGGCCCGCCTCGAACTCCGGGCCCGGGTGGTACGCGCGGACGCCGCCGCGCCGCTTGGCGATTGGACGCGCCCGCCCTTCGACCGCATCCTGCTCGATGTCCCTTGCTCCGCGACCGGGGTCATCCGTCGTCACCCGGACATCAAGTGGCTGCGCCGTGCCACGGACATCCCTGAGCTATGCGCCCTGCAGGTGCGCATCCTAGATGCCGTCTGGCCGCTGCTGGCCCCTGGCGGGCGGCTACTCTATGTCACCTGTTCCGTCCTCGCCGCGGAGAACCAAGACCAGGTGGCCGCCTTCCTGGCGCGCCAGCCTGAGGCCAGCGAGGTTCCGCTCGTCGCCGCTTGGGGGCGTGAACGCGGCCACGGCCGCCAGTTGCTGCCCACAAACGGCGGGAGCGACGGCTTCTATTTCGCCCTCCTCGAGAAGACGGCCCCGTGAGGCTGGGGGCGACGGGAGTCGGCGAACCGGCGGGACTGCGGCGCACGTGCCGCCGGACCTTCCTCTGGTGGCTCGCGCTGGCGGCGCTCTTGTTGGCCTGGACCACCCTGGTCGGCGACTTTCGGGTGACCCAGGTGCAAACCCGCCTGGTCGACGGGACCTACACGCTGGACGCGATGGTCGACTACGGCTTCTCGCCCGAGGCCCTGGAGGCGCTGGCCAATGGCGTCCCCCTGACAATACTGATGCAGTTCCAGGTGCGGCGCGCCGATGCCTGGATCTGGGCGAGCAGCGTGACCGATCTCCAGTTGCGTTACGCCATTCGCCATAAGCCGCTGTCGGAAACCTACGAGGTCTATCGGCTGCCGGGGACGACCGGACGCACCTTCGTCACCCGCGAGGCGGCCATCGCCGCCCTAGGCGAGATCAAGGGACTGCAACTGGTCGACCAGAGCCGTCTCGAACCCGAGGTCGCCTACGAGGTCCAGTTCAAGGTCTCCTTGGATATTGAGGCATTGCCCCTGCCGCTGCGCCCCACGGCGTACCTGAACGGGGCCTGGAAGCTCGCCATCCGCTGGACAAAATGGCCGCTAACCCGCTAATAAATCTGCGCCTTCTTGGCACGGTTCCGGTCGCGGTGCTGGTCGTGGCGCTGTTCATCGCACTGGTGCTGATGCGCGATGCGATGCAGAACTCCGAGGATCTCAGCCGCGCCTTCGTCCCGCTGCTCTTCATCGTCCTGGGCGGCCTGCTGATCCTGGCCGTGCTGGTGGTGGTGAACATCGTCAAGCTGTTGCGCCGCTACCGACGTCAGGCGGCCGGATCACGTCTCACGCTGCGCATCGTCGTGCTGTTTGTGCTGATCTCGCTGTTACCGGTCGGGGTGGTCTACTATTTTTCGCTCGGGTTCCTGCTGCGCGGGATCGACAGTTGGTTTGATGTGGAGATCGGCCGCGCTATGCAGGACGCCCTGACGCTCAATCAGGCCTCGCTGGATCTGAACCAACGGGTACTCACCAAGTACACCGAAGCGCTGCTCGCCGGCATTCAGGACCGCTCCTCCACCGCCATCGCCCTGACCTTGAACAGCCTACGGCGCCACGCGGGGGCCGAGGAACTGACCGTTTTCGGGCCGGGCGGCCAGGTCCTGGGCACCGCCAACCAGGACCCCGCCAAACTGGTCCCGAGCTATGCTGACCGGGAGATCCAACAAGGAGTGCGGGCCGGTAAGAATTACGTGGGGACCGAGGCCGGTCCGGGGGACGAGTTGGTGGTGCGGGTGGTGGTGCACGACCCGGGCGGGCGGCCCATGCAGATGCAGGCCATCTTCCCCACCTCGACCCGCATCACCGAGCTCTCGGCCGGGCTGGAGACCGCCTACAACCGTTACACGGAACTTGCCTACCTGCGCCGATCACTCAAGATGAGTTTCTCTCTGACCCTCCTGCTGGTGCTCCTGTTCGGCGTGATGGCGGCACTGATCGGCGCCTTCCACACGGCACGGCGCCTGGTCGCTCCGGTGGCCGACATCGCCCGCGGCACCCGCGCCGTCGCCGAGGGCGACTACGAGCAACAACTGCCACTACCCAAGCATGACGACGAGTTGGCCTTCCTGGTGGCATCCTTCAACACCATGACCCGGCGCATCGCCCAGGCGCACGATGCGGCGACGCGCAGCCAGGCGGCGGTGGAGACCCAGCGGACCTACCTGGAGACGGTGCTCGGGCGCCTGTCCTCCGGGGTGGTCGCCTTCGATGCCGAGCAGCGCCTGCGTACCGCCAACCCGGCCGCCCGCCAGATCCTGAGCCTGGACGCAGGCGCCGTGCCGGCCCTGACACTAGGCGACATCGAGCGGGCCCAGCCCGGGCTCACACTCTGGACCGAGGCGGTGCGCAGTTACCTGGACGCGGGCCAGGACTGGCGCCGGGAGATCGTCGTGCAGCGCGCCGCCGGACGCCAGACACTGATGTGCCGGGGCAGCACCCTGCCCCTGCCGGGCACCGACGGGCGCGGCCACGTCGTCGTCTTCGACGACATCACCACCCTGATAACCGCCCAGCGCAACGCCGCCTGGGGCGAGGTAGCGCGCCGCCTGGCCCACGAGATCAAGAACCCGCTGACCCCCATCCAACTCTCCGCCGAGCGGCTGAGCCACAAGCTGCTGGCCAAGGCCAACCCTCAGGACGCGGCGCTCATCGACCGCTCAACCCGCACCATCGTGGCCCAGGTCGAGGCCATGAAGGCCATGGTCAACGACTTCTCGGACTATGCACGTACCCCCCAGTCCCAACCCGTGCCACTGGTGTTCGACCGCCTGGTCCAGGAGGTCCTGGATCTGTACCGCAGCGCCGGAGCGGGAGCCTTGGTGGTGGACCTAGAGGCGCCCGAAACCCTGGTACGCGGGGATGCCACGCGCCTGCGCCAGGTGATTCACAACCTGGTTAAGAACGCCCAGGAGGCACTGGAGGGGCGCCCCGAACCCCGCATCGCGGTCAGCACTCGGCGGCTTGACGGCCCCCTGGCCAAGTTCCCGGACGACGGTGACGGCTACGAACACGACGCCGGCCTAGTGCAGTTGGAGGTGGCGGACAACGGCCTCGGGTTCGACGCGGAGATTCAGGAGCGGATGTTCGAGCCCTATGTGACCAGCAAGCCCAAGGGGACCGGACTAGGACTTGCCATCGTCAAGAAGATAATTGAGGAGCACGGCGGTATGATCGGCGCCGAAAACACCGGCAGCGGGGCCACCATCCGGATTCGCCTGCCAATCTGTCTGGGGAGCCCGCCGGCCGCGGCAAAGGAGCGAGGACTAAACGCACAGTCATGAGCGTCACACACATCTTGGTCGTCGATGACGAACCCGACATCAGGGGTCTGGTCCAGGAGATCCTGGAGGACGAGGGCTACCGGGTCAGCGGTGCCGAGAGCGGCGCCGCCGCCCGTCTGGCGCTGCGCGAACGCCGCCCCGACTTGATCCTGCTCGATATCTGGATGCCTGACCTGGACGGCATCAGCCTGCTCAAGGAATGGGCGCAGGACCAGGGCCTACCCTGCCCGGTCATCATGATGTCCGGCCATGGGACGGTCGAAACGGCAGTCGAGGCGACTCGTTTGGGCGCCTACGACTTTCTCGAAAAGCCCCTGTCCATGGCCAAGCTCCTGCTCACCGTGGGGCGTGCCCTGGAGGCGGAGAAACTCCAGCAGGAGAACATTGGGCTCAAGCGGCGCGCCCCCCTGGTCCAGGAGCCTGTGGGGCGTAGCCCGGCGATGCAGCGGCTGCGCGAGCAAGTCAAGCGCATCGCGCAGCACGACACCTGGGTCCTGATCACCGGGGAGTCCGGCAGCGGTCGCGAAACCTTCGCCCGCTATCTCCACGCCCAGAGCCCCCGACGCGACCGGCCCTTCGTGGATCTGAGCGTCTCGGCTTTGACCGGCGGGAGCGCCGCCCGGGAACTTTTCGGCAGCGAGGAGCTGGGGCTGACCCACTACGGTAGCCTGGAGAAAGCGGCCGGCGGGACCCTGCTGATGGACGAGGTGGCGGACATGGACCTGGACGCCCAGGCGCTCCTGCTGGGGGCACTGAACAACGGCTCCTTCCTGCGGGTCGGCGGTGCCGAGCCGGTCGCAATCGATGTGCGAATCATCGCCGTAACCCAGCTCAACCTGGAGGATGAAGTCCGCGCCGGCCGCTTCCGCGAGGACCTCTTCTACCACCTGAACGTGGTCCCCCTAAACATCCCGGCGCTGCGTGACCACGCCGAGGACGTCTCCGACCTGTTGAATTTCTACCTCGACTTCTTCGCCACCCACGAGAAGTTGCCCTACCGCCGCTTCAGCGTCGGCGCCCAGAACTTCCTGCGCCATTACACTTGGCCCGGCAATGTCGGTGAGATCAAGAACCTGGTGCAGCGCGTCCTGATCCTGGGCAGCGGCGACGAGATCACCCAACAGGAGGTCGAGGGCACCCTGGGCGCCCCGCCGCCGCTCCCCATGCAGCCGCTAGAGGGCTTGGTCTCCTTTGATCAGCCGTTGCGCCAGGCGCGCGAGCAGTTCGAGAAGGCCTATCTCGACTACCAGCTCGAAAAGCACCTGGGCAACGTCAGCAAGATGGCCAAGGAGGCCGGGATGGAGCGCACCCATCTGTACCGGAAGCTGCGCTCGCTCGGGGTGGAGATCAAAGGGCGGCGGTAGGCAGCCGAAAGAGATTTATCCGCAAATGAACGCAAATAAGAGCGATGCCGGCGGGCGCGAACCGCGCTACTCATATGGAGTCAAAGACTTAAACGTTAGATGGGCAAGATAAGGTTTATCCATCAGATCCTGAGATGTAATTAGGGTTCACCCTAGCAGCCTGTCGGACTTCGGGGCCCCGTCGGGGCGGCGGGTCCGGTACACTGT